>JAHKAT010000062.1 GCA_018825925.1 Bacteroidota bacterium
TGTTTTATTAATAAATTGAGTTATTAAGAATAATGATACATCTGAATGCACGGCAATTTAATCATTTTTTAGAAATTAACAGATTTGTTGGAATTTTAATAATTTTCGTATGACTTTTTAAAAGTCAAAACTTTTGGTTTTAAATGGGAAGGTGTTTTGAAGTTCTCCAGAATAAAAAAACTCAAATGCTACAGCACCAAAGGTGTAATTTTTACCGGCAATTTCATAAACTGAACCTCCAACTGCAGGATTTTTTTTAGGTACGGATTTTTGAAAACCTAAATTGAATAATGAAGCAAAAATTTCAGGACGTGTATCAATTGGGAAACCGGCATTCAGCCACTGTTGTCGTATTTGCTTGATAAATAGTGCTGTATATAGGTATGAATAATAGTGATTGTTAAATTGAACCAATCGTTTTAGTCGCATATCAAGGGTGTCGTTGAATTTGTTTTCTTCTATTTTACTGTTTAAAGTATCATAGTCTAACAAATGTTCATAGTTTGATCCTAGGTAAAAAACACTTTTTTTATCTTTTAAATTTGTCTCAATTCTTTTAGCAGTAAAATCCTTAATTCCAGCAATGCCATAAGAAAAGTTAGAGCCCATTCCAAGTGTTTTTAAAGGTTCAATATAGGTTTTGAATCTTTCTCTTTTTGAATTGAATAAACGCATTTGCTCCCCCACTAAACACGAAACAATTAATCGTGGCTCAACGCCCGTTAAGTTTGAAACAGAATCAACTAGAAGACTATCTTTTACAACGGCTTGCTTGAAAACTTTCCATTCATGTGAATTCATCCATTCATACAAATTGTTTTTCGACCGATTTGATTTTTTTAACCGTTCAAGTAAATCTTTCGTGGCTCTCAGGTATTTTGTATTGGATTTGAGTCTTAAATCAGCAGCATCCAACATTCGTATGGCAATTGCCTCGCTACCACTCCTGTGATAAGCTTTTAATATGGCTTGTGCATTTTTTGGGTAAAAATCGTGCAATAGAAGTAAACGGTGGTAAACTAAAAACTTACTTCTTTTTAATATGTCTGAATCTTCTAAAACAGAAGATTGGCGGTTGGTCAATTCTGTAAAATAGCGGTTGTTTTTATCCGTACTACCGTCAGTTTTTGTCAAGCCCAAGCGGACGGCGAAATATGTCGCACAAAGAATAAAACCATACATGGCAAAACCATAAACGACCCATTTGAATAAAAAACGAAAGAATACTGCCATAATATAACCCGAAATTAAGTGAATTTCGGGTTTTAATAAGATATTGATTAATTATTTAACAACAACTAGCATCATCGCTGTTCAGGCTGTTTTTAAAAGGCATAGCTCCTCCACATCCTTCAAAAATCCCATAATGAGTAGACCAATCACCGAAAAAATCAAAATGCTCTTTAAAACGAGTTTCGTTCAACATTTTAAAAGTATTGCCGCAAACGGTCATTATCTTTCCTTTTGGGAAAACATGATGATCGTCTAAAATCATGGTGTGCGATGATTCTTCTATGGTTCCTTTATATGCTACAGCCTGACCGTAATCTTCACAATCGCTTTCTAAACCATTGATCTTGAACAAACGATATGTCACTGAGTAAAAATTAATATCTCCTAGCAGTTCTTCCAAAGCCTCATTTTCAACAGTTACAGGCTTGTCTTCAACAGCGCGAGGATCAGTAAATCCTGCTTTTTTGGCAATTTTTAAAAAATCATTCCAATACAACGCTCCAGAAATACATTCTCCCCAAAGTATTCTGTTATTCTGTAAATCCATAGGAACTCGTCTATCTGCATAGACGTCTGAAAAATACATTTCTCCACCAGGCTTCAATAATTCAAAGGCGTCATTTAAAACCTTTTGTTTGTCTTGTGCTAAATTGATAACACAGTTGGAAATAATTAAATCAAATGACCCTTTTTCTAAATCCAGTTCGTCCAGTCGCTCAATATTTCCTTTAATAAACTGAACGTTGGATTTTTTATATCCAAACACCTTTGTGTGATGATCTATATATTTATTGGCAACGGATAACTGATTGTCAGTCATGTCGACACCTACTACAAAGCCTTCTTCTCCAACTAATTTCCCTGCAATGTAGCAATCGCGACCACTTCCAGAACCCAAATCAAGTATCCTTAATCCTTTTACATTTTCCGGTATCGTTAAACCGCACCCATAATATTTGGCTTGTACTTCGTCAGCAACAAGGCGCAAAGCTTCGAGTATATGTTTCGGTGGCTTGGTTAAGGTGCAACAAGCATTTGTTTTTAAGTCTTCTGATTGTTGAAGTTCCTCTCCGTAATACGCTTGCACTTCTGCGTGTATATTTTCCATGCTATTTTATAATAAATCAGCGAAGAAATTGAAGCTTAATTAAAGAAGTAAAAAAACTTTATTAGGCGTGCCAAATCTTCTATCACAAAGGTAAGCCTTATTTGAAATTATCGTATCAACCCATGTTCTTTAAGGAGCGAAGAATTAATTATTTAACAAGAAAATTGATTTTGTAATAATTGAGTTATAGTCTAACTTCGTTGAAATTGAAATAAAGCTATAAATGCGCCTTAAAAATTTGTCGAAGAAAGTAAACCAAGTCTCTCTGCTTTGTCTAGGAATTGTTCTTTCATGCAGTAGTTCTGGTTCCCCAAAATTATCAAAAAGCGATTCGCCTGTATTGGATGTAAACTTTAAAAAATATTGGAATTCGGGTGACGCAGAAATATCATCGTATGTACTTAAACAATCCAGATACGGTGAAATACGTGATGGGGAGGCGGTTATGGTTTTTGTAACTGAACCTTTTTCAAAGGATTCACAAACGAAAGCAGATCGACCATCGCCCAATAATATTCCCGTTTTAAAATGTAATTTTACAAAAAAATTCTACACGGGAATTTATCCATATAGCATTATGACGAGTACCTTTTCGCCTATTGATGACCCAATGAATGGATTAAAAGCGAGCTGTTCAGTTCAAGAATGGTGCGGTCATGCATACTCCGAACTCAACCGAAAAAACAAATTAGAAACTATAAACCTGTCCTATTTTGAGGGTGAAAGTTCTGAAATTGCAATTCAATCGGCTTTTTTAGAAGATGATTTTTGGTCGGCAATTAGAATTTCTCCAAGTACTATTCCAACGGGAGAACATCTTGTTTTGCCCCCCTTGCATTTAATCCGTATGCTACACCTACCTATTGTAGCTCAAAAATGTGAAATTGAAAATCAAGTTTCTGCTAAAGTGTCTAAATTAAAGTTGTATTACTCTGAGCTAAATAGAACACTGGAAATTACTTACAAAACAAAATTTCCGCATGAAATTGAAGAATGGATGGATTCTTACCCAGATGGTTTTTCACCAAATGCGAGATATCAAATTTCTTCAGGGAAACTAAAAAAACGGATCAAAGCTCCATATTGGCAGTTGAATCGCAATGCAGATAGTCAATGGAAAGATTCTCTCCAATTGAAATTTTAAAATAAACACAAGTTATTGAACGCGATATAAATGTCCCTCTTTGATTTCGGAACCGTCGTTAAATTTCACACTAAATATTCCAGAAACCCCATCATTTGAGTTGTATTTTGTGATTTTCAACGAACCGGTAGTTTGATTCAATACGCCGTTATTATCAATATAGGTTGCGGTAAATGTGTTTTTGTTTCCTGAATTGGAAGCGGAAAAATTTCCTTCTTTTATTCCAAAAATTTCGAGATCGAGTTTTCGGAAATCAGCACCTGAGTTTTCCCAAGTTAAAACCAAACTTTGAGAAAATTCTTCGCTGGACATTTGGCCGGACAATGAAAGTGAGTCGTAATTAGCACAGAACTCAATTTGATTTCCACAGGGAGAAACAGTGGCAGCACCAAAAGTGCAGTCTTTATCTCTTGCCTTGTTTACTTTTGGATCGTAATTGTCCGCGAGTGGGTTCGAACAACCTTTGCGATTACAACTTTGCAAAGTAACGGAAAGGATGATTAGAATTAAGTATTGGTATTTCATCATATTTTAATTTCGTGGTCAAAATACAAAGAAGATGCCAAATTTCGAATTAGTCATTTAATTTCAGTACTGCCAAGAATGCTTCTTGGGGCACTTCAACACGACCAATTTGACGCATTCTCTTTTTACCTTCTTTTTGTTTTTCAAGTAATTTACGCTTTCTCGAAATATCACCACCATAACATTTTGCGGTAACATCTTTTCGAAGTGCCTTAATGGTTTCACGAGCTATAACTTTTGCGCCGATGGCCGCTTGAATTGGAATTTCAAATTGCTGACGCGGAATCAATTCCTTTAACTTCAAACAAATTCTTTTTCCTAAATCAAAAGCATTACTTCTGTGTACTAAAGCAGAAAGTGCATCTACTTGTTCAGCATTTAAAAGCAAATCCAACTTAATCAAGTCAGAGGCCTGATATCCAATTGGATGATAATCAAAGGATGCATATCCTCGAGAAACAGTTTTTAAACGATCGTAAAAATCAAAAACGATTTCAGCCAAAGGCATTTCAAAAGTGATCTCAACCCGGTCTTGTGTCAAATACACTTGGTTTTTAAGTTCACCTCGCTTCTCGATACAAAGAGTCATGATCTGACCAACATATTCTGATTTCGTGATGACCTGAGCTTTAATATAGGGCTCTTCTATTCGCTCCATAGCTGATGGGTCTGGTAGCTCAGAAGGATTATTTACAATAATTGCTTCTTTGGGATTACTTCGCATATAAGCGTTGTAGGAAACGTTTGGAACAGTAGTAATTACTGTCATATTAAATTCACGTTCCAATCGCTCTTGAATGATTTCCATGTGCAACATACCTAAGAATCCACATCGGAACCCAAATCCCAAAGCTGCGGATGATTCTGGTTCGAATACCAAAGAAGAATCATTCAATTGAAGTTTCTCCATCGAATAACGAAGTTCTTCATAATCTTCTGTATCGACAGGATAAATCCCAGCAAATACCATGGGCTTCACATCCTCAAATCCTTTGATTGGTTTCTCACATGGATCAGCCAATAAAGTGATGGTATCACCTACTTTAACTTCATTGGCTTGTTTAATCCCAGAAATAATGTAACCCACATCACCGGCTTTCACTTCTTTTTTAGGTAGCAAGCTCATTTTTAAAACCCCAATCTCATCGGCATTATAGCTTTTGCCTGTGTTTAGAAATTTGATTTTATCACCTTTTCTAAGTGTACCATTCCGAACCCGGTAATAAGCAATAATTCCTCTAAAAGGATTGAAAACTGAATCAAAAATCATGGCTTCTAACTGGCCTTCTTCGTTACCTTTTGGTGCAGGAATACGGTTTACCACTGCAGATAAAATTTGGTCCACGCCTAAACCTGTTTTACCAGAAGCCTGTATAATATCTTCTAACTCACAACCGATTAATTCCATTATTTGATCTGAAACTTCTTCCGGCATTGCACCTGGCAAATCCATTTTATTTAGAATCGGAATAATCTCTAAATCATGCTCCAAGGCTAAATATAGATTAGAAATCGTTTGCGCTTCAATTCCTTGAGAAGCATCAACGATCAACAAGGCACCTTCACAAGCAGCAATCGAACGAGAAACTTCATATGAAAAGTCAACATGTCCCGGAGTGTCAATCAGGTTTAAAATATAATCTTCACCTTCAAAATGATAGTTCATCTGAATGGCATGACTTTTAATCGTAATTCCTCTTTCACGTTCTAAGTCCATATCATCCAAAGCCTGTGCCTGCATATCGCGATCAGAAATAGTGCCGGTTGTTTGCAATAAGCGATCTGCTAGTGTGCTCTTACCGTGATCAATATGTGCGATGATACAAAAATTTCGAATGTTCTTCATGTTCAATTCTAAAAGAGATTTTAAAGCCCTATTTTGGGCGCACAAAATTACAGCAAATTATTTGTTTTTACACCTTTTGAGTGGCGCTATCTTCATGGAAGTTGTAGAAAAGACAAAGGAGAACTTGCGCTCTCCTTTGTGTACCTAAACCTAAACTACTACTACTTATGAAAACTAAATCTTAAATCTTTTTTTTGGTAGAGGAGATCAACTATGTTATCTCAACCCTACACGACAAATATAACTGCTGTTTTGACTAAATCCAAATATTTTAATAAAATTAACAGAAAAAAGTGTTTTTTTCTTTGGGAGGTTGAACAATGAGATGCGCTAAATCACTAGAATTCAAATAGAAATCGGGCTTTTTAACAATTTGTGATTTATTTAAAAAATTTTGAAATAAATAAATCAGATCAGTTTTTAATGCTCTACTTTCTCAGAAAAAGAATAGTAATGTTCAATTTGATCAGTCGGCAAGGAAACGAAACTGAATTTTTTCGCTTAATGTTTTACTTAAATTAAAATAGCTTTCCTTCGTCCAACCTGCAACGTGTGGTGTTAAAAGTACTGATGGGTGACGAATTAATTCTTGTAAATCAGCCGTGGTATTTGTTAAATCAAAGGACGTACTTTCGTCTTCATGAACATCTAATCCTGCTGCTTTAACTTGGCCCGTTTTTAATCCTTTTACAAGAGCCGCAGATTTCACGACCTTGCCTCTGGAGACATTGATTAAGTATATTGGTTTGTGGCAATGATCCAAAAATTCTTCATTGAAATAATAAATTGTTTCGGAATTTTGAGGAACGTGAAAACTAATAATATCAGCGTTTTCTTGTATTGATTCTAAAGTAGATTCTCTTACGAAATCATCACCAAAACCAGACTTGTATTTGTCATATGCCAATACTGTAACATCAAATCCGCGTAGTTTGGTAGCAAAACGAGCGCCATTGTGACCATAACCGATAATCCCTATTGTTTTACCGTCGAGTTCTTCACCTGTGTTTCCAAATCGATCCCAAATACCACTGCTTATTTGTTGTTTCGAGGTGTGTAGGTGATTTAAAAGTGAAAGCAACATTCCTAAGGCATGTTCACCCACAGCATTTCTATTGCCTTCTGGGGCATTGAAAAGTTCGATTCCTAAACTCAGAGAATAAGAAACGTCTATATTTTCCATTCCCGCTCCCGAACGGGCGATAAATTTCAAATTCTTACAGGTTCTCAAAACTGCTTCATTTATAGGAAAACGAGAGCGTATCACTAGTCCATCCATCTCTGGTAAAAGAGCTTTACACTGCTCAATAGTTTCATTTTCTGCATGAATACATTCCCAACCTAAGGCACTAAGTTCTTCAGATAAAATAGGGTGAACGGTATCTATAAAAAGTACTTTCATTTACATGTGGTATAAGAGCATTCCAACGCTGAAATAGATGAATAATCCCAATACATCATTCAAGGTAGTGACAAACGGACCTGTTGCAAGAGCCGGATCTATATTGTACCGATCTAAAAGTAAAGGAATAAGAGTGCCGAAAATGGCAGCAAAAAAGATTACAACAAATAGAGACACACTTACCACAATACCTAGCTGAATGTTTCCAAATAAATAGGCAATTCCGTAAACTAAGGTCGCTAACATTACTCCATTCAGCAAAGCCACAGTTGTTTCTTTCGCCAATCTTGTTCTGACGGTTCCAAATAAGTCATTTCCTTTGGCGAGCGATTGCACTACAATGGCCGACGATTGAACTCCGACGTTTCCGCCCATTGCAGTAATAAGTGGAATAAAGAAGGCCAGAGCCGGGACTTGTGAAATTCCGACTTCAAAACCGGAAATTACTTGAGCTCCTAAAATCCCACCCAACATTCCAATAATTAGCCAAGGCAAACGGGCTCTTGAAATTCTCCAAACACTTGAGTTCAATTCAATTTTCTCAGAGATACCTGAAGCCAACTGAAAGTCTCTGTCAGCCTCTTCTTTAATGATGTCAACAACGTCATCAATAGTTATTCGACCAACTAATTTCCCTTGTAAATCCACAACAGGAACTGCGACAAGGTCATATTTTTCAATTATACGAACGACTTCTTCGCTCTCATCACTCGTTTTAAGCGAGATAACATTTTTAGCGTTGTATAAATCTCGAATTTTGGTTTTTGGGTCAGCAAACAACAATCGCTTTAGAGAAAGTAAACCGACTAATTTATTGTAGTCGTCTACTACATATATCGTGTATACTTTTTCTACGTCTTCCGCTTGACGGCGCAATTCGACTAAGCATCTATTCACCGGCCAATCTAGTTTAGCTTGAATAAACTCTTTTTGCATTAAACCACCTGCTGTATCTTCGTCGTAATTTAATAGGTCAACAATGTCTTCGGCGGCCTCGTCATCTTCCATTTGAGAGATGACTTCCTGGATCTTTTCTTCGCTTAATTCACCAAGGATATCAGCAGCATCATCCGAGTCAAGATTTTCAAGTTGACCGGCCATCTCTTTGGATGATAAGGAGTTAAAGAATCGATCTCGCACCTCCTCATCAAGCTCCATTAAAACATCAGCCTGCGTGTCTTCCGACAAAGAAAAATAGATGAAACGCGCACCATCCATCTGAACATTATCGATAATTTCGGCAATATCCGCATAGTGAAGCTCGAGAATGTTTTCTCGAATCCAGTTCTGATCTTGATTATGTATAGCTCGGTTGAGTTCTTCTAGAAACTCTTTCGTCAAATCAAACCGCATGACCTATTTTTTTGGCAAAGATAACGAAACCTATAGAAGCGTGACTGAACATTTGTCGCCTAGAAACAGTTTGTTTTATTTTGTGCTTTTGAGCCTTTCAGAACGGGGATAGGTGAGGGTCAGTGAAATGAAAAAGGCAAAAAGTGACACTCCTGCTTGCGTTTCAAGGGTATCCTCTATGAAAAAAGTTAAAAGAAAAATCCATAATATAATAGTAAAATATGGATGATTTTGAAAAACCAACTTTCGTAAAGTCAACCAAAAAAATAA
>JAHKAT010000063.1 GCA_018825925.1 Bacteroidota bacterium
AAACAGATTTCTATTAAAAACAAACTTGAAAGAAGGTGCAACAAGGAAAACTGGTGTAAAAGGAGTGATGATGCCCAAGTACTTTATGAAATGATTGCGTCTGCTTTTGGAGCTAAAATAAATGAAATTCCTTTTACTATGCTGGCGAAGGAATTACCAATTGCCATGGTGCATAGTTTAAGCCTTTATGAAAAACAAGCCCTTTTCACCATTTATTCTGGATTGGACGTTATGGATGCAAACAGTTCAGCAACCAATGAACCACCATTAGATAGATGGATATGGAAAAACAAAGGAGTCCGCCCTTCTGGACGTCCGGTTGTTCGGATAAAGCAATTTATTCATTTCATTCATTATTTTCCTTTTGATGATTTAAGTCAAAAAAGTATTGATTTTAAGAAAGATGAGTACCTTAAAAAAACTAGAATCCCTATTTCAATGATTAATTTAATCAACCTCAATGCCATCATTCCTTTTCATTATATTCAACAAGGCATGAATGAAAATGCCGTGTCAACAGCTATCAATTCTCTTAAAAAGTTGCCAGCTGAAAAAAATCAATTAATATCATTCTTAAAAAAAGCAGGATTAAAAATTGAAAATGCCTTTGATTCTCAAGCTTTTTTGGAACTTTATGGCCATTTTTGTAAGAATAAGCTTTGCCTGGAATGTAAAATAGGCAATGAAATATTATGTAGATGAGATTAATTCAAAAAATTACTTTTTTCTTTGAAATGAGGTCTTTCGGAGTGTGCGATTGGTGGGCTAGAAAATTAGGAATTGAAAGTTCTAGAGTACGCAATGCATTCGTTTACCTAAGTTTCATCGGCTTGGGCTCTCCATTATTAATCTATTTGATTATGGCTTGGATTAAGGAGAACAAACACTTCTTTAAATTTCAAAGAAAAGGAAAGACGACCATTTGGGAACTTTAAAATAGTAAAATGAGTACTGAAAAAATATTGATCACAGGATCGAATGGCCTTCTGGGGCAGAAAATTGTGAAATTATGCCTAAGTCGTGGCTTAAGTTTTGTCGCGACTTCGAACGGTGAAAATCGAAATTCGAATTGCCCAAAAGAGAATTACATCTCTATGGATATTACCAATCCTGCGCAAGTGAGGGAGGTGATCGGTAAAACAAAACCTTCTTTTATAGCGCATACCGCTGCGATGACAAACGTAGATCAATGTGAGGTTAATCCAAAAGAATGTGAGAAAATCAATGTTTTAGGAACGAAACTTTTGTTTGATGAAGCTCAAAAGATAAATGCTCATTTACAGTTATTGAGCACTGATTTCGTCTTTGATGGAGAAAAAGGAAACTATTCAGAAACTGATAAAGTCCATCCGCTAAGTGTCTACGCACGTTCAAAGGTAGAAGCAGAAAATGTATTGCTCAAGTCAACATATCAAAACTGGAGCATAGTAAGAACCATAATCGTCTATGGAACAGGCGAAAACTTATCGCGTACAAATATTGTTCTATGGGCTAGAGAGGCTTTGAAGGAAGAAAAACCATTGAATATAGTGGACGATCAATTTCGTGCTCCAACTTGGGCGGAGGATTTGGCCTGGGGTTGTCTTGAAATAGAAAGGCGAAATGAAACTGGAATCTTTCATTTATCGGGACCAATTACACGCAGTATACTAGAATTGGTGAAAGAAATAGCAGATTTTTATGGACTTTCAACGACAAACTTGAATGCCATATCTTCAAAAACGCTAAATCAAGCAGCTCATCGACCACCAAAAACAGGATTTGATTTGTTAAAATCAAGAAATCAACTTGGATACGACCCGTTAGACATAAAAGAAGCCTTGGATTTACTGGAGAAAGAACTCATTTCTAAACAGTTTTAACCAATTTTATTATTTCTATTAAAATTATTTAACTTAGTCGCTGAAACACAACAAAACTATGTCAAAAAACGAAACTGCCGCCTGGGGTTCAAGAGTCGGGTTAATTTTAGCAATGGCGGGAAATGCCGTTGGATTGGGGAACTTTCTTCGATTTCCAGTTCAAGCAGTACAAAATGGAGGTGGCGCTTTTATGATTCCATATCTAGTATGTTTTCTTTTAATGGGTATTCCTTTACTTTGGGTAGAATGGGGTACTGGTAGATATGGAGGACGGTTAGGGAACCACTCTACACCTTTTATTTTTGATAGTATGAACAAGCGTAAAATCTGGAAATACATAGGTGTTTTTGGAATTTTTACCAATATCGGGGTCGCAGCCTATTACTGCTATATAGAGTCATGGACCATGTCTTACGTCTATCATACGGTGATTGGGACATTTGACGGGATGTCTCAACAAGAAGTTAGTGACTTCTTTACTTCCTATACGGATATCGGTGTATCAACTACAGGTTTACCATACGAAGCTGTTATCTTTTATGTACTGTGTTTGGCTTTGAATACCTGGATTTTATCTAAAGGCTTGGCTGGTGTGGAAAAAGTAGCCAAAATAGGTGTCCCTTTATTATTGGTTTTCGGTGCGTTTTTAGCTGTTAAAAGTTTGACTTTAGGAACAGCCGGCGCTTCAGTTGAAATTCCTGATGCCAATGCATGGGATGGTATCAATTTCTTATGGACTCCTCAGTTTAGCTCTTTAACCGATCCTAAGGTTTGGTTAGCAGCTGCGGGACAGATTTTCTTTACCTTATCATTAGGAATGGGAACGATCCATTGCTACGCTAGTTATGTTCGTCAAAAAGACGATATTGCTTTGAATTCATTAAGTGCTGGTTTTACCAACGAATTTGTTGAAGTTGTTTTAGGTTCTTTAATTGTGGTTCCTATTGCTGCTGGTTATTTAGGCTTGGATTGGGTTATAAATAATGCAGGTTTTGGTATGGCGTTTCAAACGATGCCGTACCTCTTTGAAAAATGGGATTTCATAGGAACTATGGCTGGGGTTTTCTGGTTTGGATTGTTGTTTTTCGCAGGAATCACTTCTTCATTAGCTATGGGAACTCCATGGATGGGGTTCATGCAAGACGAATTTGGTTGGAATAGGAAGAAAGGCGCTTTGTCTTTTGGATTGATTACACTAATTCTAGGTTTGCCTACTGTATTCTTCTTCAAACAAGGCGTTTTTGACGAATATGATTACTGGGCAGGAACAGTTTCATTAGTTGTTTTTGCACTCTGCGAGATTATCTTGTTTGCTTGGGTATTTGGTATTGATAAAGGTTGGGCAGAAATAAATGCTGGATCGGATATTTCACTACCAAAAATCTACAAGCCAATTCTAAAATATGTAACTCCAGTAATTCTAATTGCTGTTTTCGTTGGCGCACTTGTTACACCAAAAGGAAATGACTGGAAAAAAGCCTTTACAGAGGGTTGGGAACTAGATAATGGTAGTATATTGGCCAAAATAACGAATAGTGATATACTTGCCAATAAAGATTTCTTTTCGACGAAAAAAGAGTTCGACCAGCCAAATGGAGTAGTTACTGGTATTATTGAGGATGCTGAAACCGGAAAGAAGCAACTAGTGATTAGCGATAATTTGCGTTTCTATAAAAATGATTTCGGTCAAATCAAAGAGGCGAAACAAGAGGTGATTTTAACGAGTTTAAACAAGGGTTATATATTTTATGACTCATTGGCAGTCTGTAAAACATTTGATTTTAAAGCAAACGATAAAATCATTGTCAGTGTTGGCGATCGTTTGAAATTAGGTGACGTGGTAGCTACTGGTAAATTTACCAATCGCTCACTTTACATAAGTATCGGAAGATTCTTACTTCTAGGATTATTTTTATTCATCTGTTTCCTTGTTTATCGTGCAGGAAAACGTAAAATGGCATAAGTATGAACACATCAGCTCTTATAACCATGTTGACAACGCACGGAATCGTGATTTTTTGCATGGTATATTTCTTTAGAAGGGTATTAAAATCACCTTCTCAACCGGAGCCAGACTCCTATACGGATAACGACGAAGTGGTATAAAAGTGGATAATAATTTACCAACTGGATTTATTTCACCGAAGACCAAAAAAATGGTGGTTTCTTGGGGAGTTGTTCTGGTTGTGATTACTTTTTTACCCAGGATTTATTCTTTGATACGGAAGCCTCAGGCAGAATTGATTTCAGAGAAAGATAGTGAGATCAATGGAAAAATTACAGTCCTTCCTCAATTAAGAGAAAAGTCCGAAAAAACTTCGTATAAAAAGTCAAAATATAAAGTTCCTAAGGAAAAATTTGACCCAAACACTTACAATGTGGCAGATTGGGAAGCTCTAGGTCTTTCATTGAAGCAAGCCGAAATAGTAGTTAAGTTTTCAAAAAGAGGCCTGCGTAGTCATAGCGACTTGGAGAAAATTTATGTCTTTCCAAAAGAGCTTTTATCTATATTGGAAGATTGGACAGTATATCCGCAACACGAGGAGTCAAGATTTAGCAAACAATCTTCATTTGACTTAAAAAAAGGAGCTGATGCTAAATTGATTGATGTAAATAATGCAAGCATAGAAGAGCTAATTGAACTTCAGGGAATTGGGGAATATTTAGGAAATAAAATCATTGAGCAAAGGGAAAAGCTCGGGGGCTTTGTGAATATTCATCAACTGAAAGAAATAAAATACTTAGATGATGAAAAATTTATACTCTTCGAAAAGAGATTGATTTGTAATTCAAGTGCAATTAGACAAATTAAATTGAATGAGGCAACTGTTGATGAATTCAAATCTCACCCATACATAAGCTACTCTGTTGCAAATAGTTTAGTCAAGATGCGAAATCAGAAAGGACACTTTGAATCGATTGATGAAATAAAAGAATCTGTTTTAATCAATGACGAATTGTTCCAGAAAATAAAACCCTACTTATCTTTGTAACCGAAATGATTAGTGAAAAATTAAAAAACGTTATCCGAGATGTACCAGATTTCCCTAAGCCTGGTATTGTTTTTAAGGATATCACTCCAATAATGATGAATTCTACTTTATCAAAAGAAGTGGTGGAACATCTTAAAAATAAATACAAGGATCAAGGGATCGAAGCAGTTGCTGGAATAGAAAGTCGAGGTTTTTTATTTGGATACCCATTAGCAATGGCACTCAACGTTCCTTTTATTTTAATCCGAAAAAAAGGAAAACTACCCTATCATAAAGAAAGCTTTGCTTACGATTTAGAATATGGTAGCGCAGAAATAGAAATGCATGTTGATGCGGTCTCTAAAAACCAAAAAGTTTTAATTCACGACGACCTTCTTGCAACCGGTGGCTCTGCAGACGCTGCTGCTCATTTGATAAGAAAATGTGGAGGTCAAGTGGTTGGTTTTAACTTTTTAGTAGAACTGGAATTTTTGGAAGGGAATAAAAAATTGAACAATCATAGCGAAAACATTGTTTCGCTAGTTAAATACTAATAAAGTAGATATGAATTTTGATAAAAACGAAAATCAAAAAATGATAGCCCAAATGGTTCGTGATTTTGCCGAAAAGGAAATCAGACCAAACTTCATGGAATGGGACGAATCACAAGAATTTCCAGTACATGTTTTTAAAAAATTGGGTGAACTAGGTTTAATGGGGGTTTTTATCCCTGAAGAATACGGTGGGTCTGGTTTTGGTTACCACGAATATATCACGGTAATTGAAGAGGTGGCAAAAGTTTGTGGTTCTATAGGTTTGTCATTAGCCGCGCACAACTCACTTTGCACAGGACATATTTATTACCATGGAAGCGAAGCACAAAAAAAGAAATATTTACCAAAACTTGCCACTGCAGAGTGGATTGGTGCTTGGGGACTAACCGAAACGGGCACAGGTTCTGATGCTGGAGGAATGAATACCACAGCAATACGGGAAGGCAATGAATGGGTGCTTAACGGTTCTAAAAACTTTATCACCCACGGAAAATCAGGAGATGTAACCGTTGTAATGGCGCGCACAGGAGAAAAAGGAGATTCTAAAGGAATGTCTGCTTTTATCGTAGAGCAAGGTACATTAGGATTTTCTGCAGGGAAAAAAGAGAATAAATTAGGAATGAGAGCTTCTGAAACATGCGAGCTAATTTTTGATAATTGTAGAATTCCAGCCGAAAATCTTATTGGAAAAGAAGGTGAAGGATTTATTCAAGCAATGCAAGTATTGGATGGTGGAAGAATATCAATAGGGGCTTTGGCTTTAGGGATAGCAAAAGGAGCTTATGAAGCATCCATTAAATATTCAAAAGAAAGAGAACAATTCGGAAAGCCAATTTCTCAATTTCAGGCTATCGGTTTTAAATTAGCGGATATGGCGACTAAAATTGATGCTGCGGAATTGTTGTTGCATCAAGCTGCATATTTGAAAAACAACAAGAAAAACCTTACAAGAGAATCAGCCATTGCGAAATATTACGCCTCTGAAATAGCGTGCGAAGTAGCCAATGAAGCGGTTCAGATATTTGGTGGCTATGGATACACAAAAGACTTCCCAGTGGAGAAGTTTTATCGCGATGCTAAGCTGTGTACAATTGGTGAAGGAACCTCTGAAATCCAGAAGTTGGTAATCTCTAGAGAAATTTTAAAATAAGTCTTGAGAAATAAAATTATATTTTTATCTTTGCCCTCCCATTTGGGCAACAAACGAATTTAATAAACAAAGATATGTTAATCATCCCCGTTAAAGAAGGCGAAAACATCGAAAGAGCCCTTAAGCGTTACAAGAAAAAATACGATCGCACTGGTGTCGTTCGTGAATTAAGAAGACGTAAAGAATTTACGAAACCTTCTGTAACTTCTCGTCAAGAGAGAATTAAGTCCGCATACAAGCAAAGAATGCAAAGTGCTGAGATTTAATTTTAATCACAAAAGATATCAAAAGGAGCTAATTTAGCTCCTTTTTTTATGCCATCTATTTCCGGAGTTAGATCATGATGATCGATTTTGTCATACAATTGAAACAATGTAGGTCTGGTTTGCGTTGAATGCTATTATGGATACGTTAAATATATTATCAACTTTTTTAGATTATTTAAGAATAGAAAAGCGTTATTCCGAACACACACTTGTAGCCTACAAAAATGACTTGAATCATTTTACAGAATCATTAGGAGTTAACGAACTTGAGGATTGGAAAGAGGTGAATCATCGCTCAATCCGATCTTGGATCATGGAGCTACACGAAGAAGGAAAATCAAATCGCACGATCAATAGGAAGTTGAGTGCATTGAGGAGTTTGTTTAAATTCCTCAGAAAACAAAAGATAATAATCTCAAGCCCGTTGACTAAAGTAAAAGGGCCAAAAATAGAAAAACGCTTGCCGCAATTTGTTAAGGTCGGACAAATGACAAAGGTGGATTTTGATCCTTCTGTGGATGTGTTCGAAGCAGTAGGTGACGAATTAATGGTAGAAATATTTTATCAAACCGGGGTTCGACTTTCAGAACTAATTAATTTACTTGAAAAAGACATTCAAGCAAACACTATAAAAGTGTTGGGTAAAAGAAATAAGGAGCGCATTATTCCCATTTCGAACAATCTGTATCAAATGATAGAGAATTATCGATTTTTGAAGTCAGAATTAAACTTAAAACACGAATGTTTATTTGTGTTAAAAAGTGGCGAAAAATTATATCCAAAGTTTGTCTATAGAAAAATTAATTCCTACCTTGGTAAGGTAACGATTATGGATAAAAAGAGTCCGCATGTGCTAAGGCATACATTTGCAACCCATTTATTAAATAACGGAGCTGGTTTGGAAACACTCAAAGAATTACTGGGGCATGCAAATTTATCTGCAACACAAGTTTACACCCATAATTCGTTTACACAAATATCAAATATATACTCACAAGCCCATCCGCGTGGGCGCAAAACAAATTAGTTATGGATATCCAAGTGCATTCTATTCATTTTACAGCTGATCAAAAACTATTAACCTTCGTGAATGAAAAAGTAACCAAACTCGAATTGTTTTTTGATCAAATTA
>JAHKAT010000064.1 GCA_018825925.1 Bacteroidota bacterium
ACTTGTTTATGTGTAAAACGCGTATTGGTGTTGTTTTCAAAAAAACGACGAACACCGTTCTTATAGCTATTTCTGAATTTATCTTTGGGCTTGCCGCTCCGGTTTTTATTTTTACTCATATATTGGTGCGTAGTCAACTTTCACAGAATCACAAATGTAAGATTAATTGAATGATTTGACGGTGGTGAACAACTGTTTGCTAACTTTGTTATATTAATAAAACAGTTAGAAATGAACGCACGCGTAGAAAAAGCCTTAAATCAACAAGTAGTTAAAGAAAGCTCATCATCACAATTTTACTTAGCGATGGCTTCATGGTCAGAAACGAAAGGATTGAACGGTACAGCAAAGTTTTTATATACTCATTCAGACGAAGAAAGATTTCACATGTTGAAATTGGTAAAATTTATAAATGAAAGAGGGGGAAAGGCTATTATTCCAGAAGTAGAAAAACCACCAGTAGAATTTGAAAACCTAGAACATGTTTTTGAATTATTATTAGAACACGAATTGGACGTAACAGCCAGTATAAATGATTTAGTGGATATTTGTTTACAGGAGAAAGATTATTCAACTCATAATTTTGTGCAGTGGTACGTTTCCGAGCAGTTGGAAGAAGAGGCCCTGGCAAGAACAATTTTAGATAAATTGAAATTGATTGGAGGAGACAAAGGAGGAATGTATATGTTTGATCGTGACCTTGAAAACAGTGCAATCGGCGCATCTCCAGCGAATCAAGCTCAAGGAAAGTAAGCTCTTGGATACGTTGACCGTGAAAATTATGTTATTTTGTAACAAACTTTCCGCTTGACACGACTTTCGAAAATAGCAGTCTTATCGTTATTTGTGTTTTTTGCCTTTTTAGCGAATGCACAAACAGGTTATCGTTTTCGTAATTATTCGATCACAAATGGCTTGTCACAAAGTGTTGTTACAACGATTCAACAAGACTTTACGCATGCTATTTGGATTGGTACCCAAGATGGACTAAACAAGTTTGATGGAAATAAATTCGAAGTATTTTCCTCAGATGATACGAAAGGTTTAGAAAACGAATTTATACTTTGTTCCGCAAAATCAAAAGATGGTCGTATTTGGTTTGGTACCAACAACGGTTTAACAGTTTACAACCCATACAAAGAAGTCTTTAAAACGTATGATATCGATGGAGCCTCCCCGATGCACGTTGATGATATTTTTGTAGATTCTTATGGTAGAATTTGGTGTGCCAGTTCCACTCATGGGGTTTTAGTTTTTGACCCTAGTTCTAGAAAGTTTGAAGGAATAAAGAGAAGACCGGAAATTCAACAAGCGAGTAAAATTCTTGTTTTGAGCAGCAAGGAAGTAATTGTGGTAACGCTATCGAATGGCACATTTGTTTGGAATCCTATTGAAAACTCTGTTAAACCCTTAAGTTTTGAAAAATCAAGAGGATTTGTCGAGGTAAATAAAATTGTAAAACAAGGTAAGGATCGTATATTTTTAGCTACGAATCAAGGCTTGTATCAATTTAAAACAGCGAATGAAGTTTTACAGCAACCATTCGTTAACCTAGAAAGAATCTACGGAAAGCTCAATATTACTGATGTTTTAACGGAAGAGGGCACTTGGTATATTACTACTGCGAACAAAGGGCTTTTTACTATTAGAAACGACGGAAGTATCTTCAATTCTTCGCAAGACATTTTTCAGAAATACTCACTACTTTTTAATGAAATCAACACTATTTTTAAAGATGATTTCGGCACTTTTTGGTTGGGGACAGAAAGAGGGTTAAGTAATTTTGATCCAAAAAACCAGGGCTTTTATGGGGTCGGACCAGTAGCTAATCTTACTCAAGGTTTACCAAGTGCAAGTGTATGGTCGTTCGGCGAAGATGCTTCGGGTAACTATTTGTTTGCCGGTACAGATGATGGTTTGTCCAGATACAATCGGCGAGAAGGAATTTTCGAACACTTTTACAGAAAACAAGAAAAAACAAATGATGGCCAGAAAAAAAGCGTGGCTGTTTATAGCATTTATGTAATAGAACCGAATCGCGCACTGGTGGGTTGTAGTGATGGTTTTTTCGAATTAAACATTATTGATGGTGAAAATTACAGTTTTCAGCCATTAATTAGCGAGATATCAAACGACCCTTTGTTCTCTAAGGTGTATTCCATTGCCTATTTCAAAGAGCAAAAGTTTGTTTTAGGAACCCGTGGAGGAGCTGTCGTATACGACCTAAACACAAAAAAGAGCATACTTTTTAAAAACGATCCAAAAAACCGCCCCAACACAATTATCTCTGGCGCCTGCCGATTGGTTTACAGAGATAAGAACGGTAAATTATGGTTGGCAACAAGTGGTGGTGGGTTAAATTATTTAAAGGAAGAAAAAGGGGTTATTAAAATAGTTCCATATGAAAGAAATGACATTCTTTCAAAAATCACAAAAGATTATATCACCTCTATGCTGCATAGTTCAACCGACGAATTTTGGTTGGGAACGGTGGGTAGTGGTGTTTTAAAACACAATGTAAGCAATCGGAAAACAGAAAAATTCGACAAAAGTAAAGGCATCTCCAACAACTTTGTTTATGGGATTTTAAAAGATAGAGATGGATATTTATGGTTAAGTACCAACAAAGGCCTTTGTAGAATAGATCCAGTTACGGGAAAAAGCAGAAACTATACAGAAGTAGATGGTCTAATGTCGAATGAAATGAACTTGGGAGCGTATATGCGAGGAGTTGATGGACGAATGTATTTTGGAGGAATATATGGCTTTAATTATTTCGACCCTCGCACTCTTTCCTATAATCGACCAGAAGTTGAAGTCGTTTTTACGAAATTCAAATTGGACGGAGATTGGTTAAAACCAGCTGGATCAAATAAGTTGTTTAGTTCTAGTATATCGTTGGTCAATAAAATCACATTAAATCATCAACAGAGAAACTTCACGCTTCAATATCAATCTTCGGACCTATCAAACCCTGAATTAATAACCTACAAATATGTTTTAGAAGGTAGTGATGAAGGAGAAATTTATATTGGGACTTCCAATGAATTGCGCTTTAACCTTTTGCCTTATGGCTCTTATGTTTTAAAAGTTTATGGTAAAAAAGGCCTCGGAGAATGGTCGACTTCACCAGCACGAATAGCCTTAGAAATAATCCCTCCCTTTTGGTTGAGGTGGTGGTTTTTTGTTCTTTTAGCTGCAACATTGGCTGTTTTGATAGCTTATTATATTCGCCACCGCTTAGACGATGAACGACGAGAACAAGTTCGACTTGAAATGAAAATTCAGGAACGGACGAGGGAAATTCGCGACCAAAGTAAAAAAATAGAAAAGCAACGAAAAGAACTAGAGGAAGAACGTAACAAAGTAGTTGAACAACAGGCTCTTTTAAGAATTGAAAAAGACAAGTCGGAAAAGTTATTGAACAACATTATGCCGCACGATATGGCGGAAGAGTTGAAAAGAAAAGGAAGGGCGAATGCCCGTGCCTACAGGAAGGTGACGGTTATGTTTTCTGATTTTGTAGGCTTTACTAGAATCTCAGATCAACTTCGTCCTAGTGAATTAGTGCAACGATTGGACTTTTTCTTCACGAAATTTGATGAAATAATAGAAACAAACAATTTAGAGAAAATAAAAACCATTGGTGATGCGTATATGGCAGCAGGGGGTGTTCCGGTGCGGAACAATACCAATCCAGTGGAAGCTTGTTTGGCAGGCCTGCAAATACAACACTTTATCAAAAAGGTAAAAGAAGAGGCAGAAGCCAAAGGAGAAGAAAGTTGGGACCTAAGGTTGGGAATAAACACAGGAGAAGTAATTGCAGGAGTTATTGGAAGTAAACGATTTGCTTATGATGTTTGGGGAGCAACGGTAAACCAAGCGCAACGAATGGAAATGCTTGGAGAAGCTGGAAAAGTGACCATCACAGGATCTACTTATAAACATGTATTGCCTTATTTTGAGACAACCTATAAGGGAAAAGTACAATCAAAAAGTAGAGGGTCCTTAGAAATGTTTACCGTTGACAGAATAAAACCTGAATTGGCTTTGGATGAAGAAGGCTTTGTACCAAATGAAAGTTTTCGTAAAATTTTCGATCTTCAAATGTACAGTG
>JAHKAT010000065.1 GCA_018825925.1 Bacteroidota bacterium
GAATCATTGCATTTCCGTTTGAACAACAAAAACATTGGCGAGTTGGCGAATTTAGATTTGAAAGATTTGAATCTATTTTTTGAAGAACTATCACTTCATTTAACACCGCTGCAGAAAACAATTGGAACTGAAATTTTAAAGGAAATTAACCACCGATTGCAATTTGTTTTAGATGTTGGCTTAGAATATTTGACTCTACACAGATCAGCGAAAACGCTTTCTGGTGGAGAGGCGCAACGTATTCGTTTGGCCAATCAAATTGGGTCTGAATTAATGAATGTGATGTATATTTTGGACGAGCCAAGTATCGGTTTGCATCAACGAGACAATTCACGTTTAATAAATTCGCTAAAAAAGTTAAGAGATGCTGGAAATTCTGTGATTGTGGTTGAACACGACCGAGAAATGATGGAGTCAGCTGATTTTATTGTCGATATCGGTCCTGGAGCAGGAATTCATGGCGGAAGAATTGTGAATGCAGCAACTTTCGAAAAGTTAACTTCCACAGATTCAACAACAACGAAATATTTAAAAGGTGAGTCGTGTATCGAAATACCAAGTAAAAGGAGAAAAGGTAACGGTAAAAAACTATCGCTACTTGGAGCTGAGGGACATAATCTGAAATCGGTTGATTTACACATACCCTTGGGCACTTTGACTTGTGTTACAGGTGTTTCGGGAAGCGGTAAGTCATCCTTAATTAATCAAACCCTTTATCCGCTTTTATTGGCAGAAATTTACAATGGGGTTCGAAAACCACTTCCGTATAAAAAAATTGTAGGAATGGAAAACTTGGACAAAGTGATTGAGATAGATCAAAGTCCAATTGGCCGTACTCCGCGCTCAAATCCAGCTACTTATACCAAGGTTTTTGACGAAATTCGTTCACTTTTTGCAGGTTTGCCAGAAGCACAAATTAGAGGTTATAAAGCGGGACGATTCTCTTTTAATGTCAAAGGAGGTAGATGTGAAACCTGCTCAGGAGGTGGGTTAAAAGTAGTTGAAATGAATTTTTTGCCTGATGTGTATGTTGAATGTGAAACATGTAATGGCAAGCGCTACAACACTGAGACCTTAGAAGTACGATTCAAAGGAAAATCGATATCCGATGTTCTTGAAATGAACATTGAAGATGCAGCCGAATTTTTTATTAAAATACCAAAAATTCATAGAGTCTTATCTACTTTAGTTTCGGTTGGTTTGGGTTATATCCAACTTGGGCAATCGTCCACAACTATTTCAGGAGGAGAAGCACAGCGGGTTAAATTATCTGCTGAGTTATCCAAACGATCGACAGGAAATACAATCTACATTCTAGATGAGCCATCTACAGGCCTGCATTTTGAAGATATCCGAGTTTTATTGGATGTTTTACAGCGTTTGGTGAACGAAGGAAATACGGTATTGGTGATAGAGCATAATCTGGATATTGTAAAGGTAGCCGATTATGTGATTGATGTTGGACCAGAGGGCGGTAAAGGAGGTGGGCAGATTATCGCTCAAGGAACACCTGAAACGTTAATCAAAAAATTTGAAAATATTTCATACACCGCTAAATACTTGAAGTTGGAGATGAAGCAATAGATTGTTGCAATTGAATTTATTCTTTTCACCAATTAGTGCTAAATTTAGCAATCTAAAGTATCTAAACGATGAAGCAACTTATACTTTTCCAGAAAGTACTTTTTATTCTTTCTATATCACTTGGTATTACAGCATGTAAAAGGACGGATTTATCCAAAATTGCCGCTGGTGCACTATCCCCAACTTTAGCGATACCTATAGGAAAAGCAAGTTTTGGTGTTTACGATGTATTAGCAAAGAACGATAGCACCAGTTTAGTAGCCGTTGGAAGTCAAGGTGAATTAAAATTGGTTTACGATGTTCAAACGGATTTATTGTCCGCCAAGGACTTGATTATTATAAATGATCAATCCTATGAGTATAACCGATCTGCACTCGACTATGGTTTCCCTATATCACCTTCCTATTCTGGAACAAGCTCGGCCGCATTTAACGAAACGGTTTCCTTTGATAATTTAAATGGTTTTGAACTGACTTCTGTAGAATTCTTTAATGGCCTGGTGAATTTGGATGTCTCAACGACCTTGCAGCACAATGTGACCATACAAATCACTTTTCCGGATTTGAAAATAAACGGTGTAGCGGTTAGTAGAACATTGGTAATGGATAATCCACCGGCTCCGCAATCCGCTAATGCGAATGTTGATTTGACGAGTGCAATTTTGGATTTAACCCAAGGAGGACAGGGAAATAATGAATTAAGAATTCAAGGCTCAATAACCGTACAAGGTGCCTCAAATCCGATTCTCGGAGTGGAAAGCATCAATATATCGGCTGGTTTTCAGGATCTTGAATTTGAACTTGTTCGCGGAAATGTAGGAACAATTGATCCAATATCACTTAAAGACAGTATAGAAATAGCAGTTTTCAAAAATTTCACTGGAGGAGAGGTTCAGTTTACTAATCCGTCAATTCAATTTGAAGCGACCAACTCATTCGGAATTCCAATGGAAATTAATTTCAATGAGATAAAAACCGTTGCAACAAATACTGGAAATGAAGTTTCACTCATTGGTTTTCCAATCACCTTTCCAATTACAGCACCAGCAAGTCCTGGTGGCTCAAACCTAAGCACATTACTACTGAACAGCTCCAATACCCAAAATATAAGTACGATCATTTCACCAACACCTAAGCACTTGGTTTTTGACATAGGAGGTGAATTGAATCCGAATAACACCACGCAAAATTTTATCACGAAAACGAGTAATCTATCCTTGAAAGTGGATTTGGAACTTCCATTAGAGGGTTATGCTAAAAACTTTAGAATAAAAGACACAATACCATTTGCTTTAGATGTGCCTGAAGAGGAAGCCACACTGACGTTTAGAATCATAAGCGATAATGGTTTTCCCATCGAAATAGGAGCCGATTTTTTAGTTGCAGACGAGAACTACAATGTTATTGCAGATTTAAACCCAGGTAACAACACTATTCTGAAAGGAGCCAAGGTCAATGCACAAGGAAGGGCAACTACGAAAGAAAAGAATATTACAGAAATAGTATTGGAAGGCGGACAATCTTCCATTCTTCGGAAAGGAAAATATTTGATTATTTCTGTGTACGGAGAAACAACAAACGGTAGTCAAAATCAAGTGGTAAAGTTCTTTGATGATTATGCTTTGGATTTGAAACTAGCGATGAAAATAGAAGGTAAGCTTAAACTTTAAAATTATGAAAACATATTTGATCTTCCTTTTCTCGGTGCTTTCTTTCATGTCGTTTTCACAAAGAAATTATGCCTTGTTTAACATGCAAAGTTTACCGCAAAATCATTATTACAATCCTGCTATGGGAAGTCCATATAAGCTCTCGGTATCTCTTCCATTAGGCATGCAAAGTTTTGGCTTTTCAAATTCAAGTTTTAGCCTTAATGACATCCTTGTGAAACGGGCAGATGATTCATTAGTCATCGATCCTAGTGCTGCTTATGGCAAATTGAAAAGTTTAAATTTTTTAGAATTCGGTGTTCAAAGTGAATTGTTTGGTTTAGGACTTAAAATAAAAGACCAATATTTTTCTTTTTCGGCAATGGCAAGGGGTAATGCGACATTTATTTATCCGAAGGACTTTTATTTATTGTTACTTGAGGGAAATGGCAATTCGCTATTAGGTCGTCGTGCTGACATGGACGGTCTTGGCTTAAATCTAAACGCCTATATGGAGTATGCCTTTGGTTATAATCGTAAATTATCGGAGAAGCTAACTGCCGGTGCTCGAGTGAAATTTTTGTCGGGTGTAATGAACGTAGCCACTAGAAAAAGTCGTTTAGGATTGACGACCAATGAGGAAGATTATTCGCTAACCTTAGATGGTGAATTGGATGTGAGAACCTCTGGGATTATCCCACTTATGAATGATTCCATAGAAGGGCAAAACCCGGTTTCTCAGATCTATTCTTTTCAAAATAATGGATTGGCTTTTGATTTAGGTGTGACTTATAAATTAAGTGAAAAATTAAGCTTGAATACATCGATAACTGATTTGGGTTATATAAATTGGAATGCAGATGTTTATAATTATAAAAAAGATGCCTTGAGCTATACCTTTGATGGCGTTGATTTGAATGAAGCTATTCGAGATTCAAATTATGTTGAAAACCTAACCGATACCTTGGCTGAAATCTTTAAATTGGAAAAGGACAATGAGTCGTATCGACAGTCAATACCATTGAGGATTACTATTGGTGGTCAATATAAAATCATAGAAAAACTTACCGTTTATTCTACACTATTCAACGATTTTCAATTGAACAAATACAGACCGACCATCGTTTTAGGCGGAGCTTTTTCGATTAGGGATTGGTTTAAAGTAGGAGCGAATTACATGGCGACAACGAATAGTTTTGGTAATGTTGGAGTTTCTTTGTTTTTAAGAGGATCTGGAATTCAATATTTTATTTCAACAGATAATGTTTTGGGAGCTTTAAATTTTGCTGCACATAAAAACTTCCATGTGAGTACAGGATTATCATTAACCTTTGGAAAACCTAAGAAAGAAGCGGAATAAAAAAAGCGATTCCTTTTGAAATCGCTTTTGGTTCTTTAAATAGCCCTGTACAAAACAGATACCAATGCTATAATGCAAATTTCCAGTATATTCCTCATAGCGTGGTTGTTAATTATATTCCCAAATTTACGCAATTAGTAATACAAAGGCAAATATATTTGTCTACTGATACTTCTTCATCACCACGGAAGCAATATGGCCTCCAAAACCGAAAGTGTTACTCATTGCATAGAGGATATCTCTTTTTTCGGCCTTGTCCATTGGAAATTTAAACATAGTAGCATATCCCTCTTCAATGTTTTTTGTATTTATAGTAGGCGGAATATTGCCTTCGTACAATGCCATTACACAAGCAATTGCCTCAATTGCGCCAGCAGCACCAAGTAAATGGCCTGTCATTGATTTAGTGGCTGAAACCCTAAGTTCAGAATGTTTGCCAAAAACTCTTTCCGCAGCTTTCAATTCCGAATTGTCACCCAAAGGAGTAGAGGTGGCGTGCATATTAATGTAATCTATTTGGTCGGCAGAAATCTCTGCTTCTCGCAGCGCTTCGTTCATACCCAAAACTGCTCCATCCCCTTCAGGGTGAGTGCCGGTGAGATGATAAGCATCTGCTGCCATTCCACCGCCTACGATTTCACCATATATATGGGCGCCTCTAGCCATAGCATGCTCATATGATTCTAAAATAAGAGCCGCAGCTCCTTCTCCCATTACAAACCCATCTCTATCAATATCAAAAGGACGAGATGCTGATTTTGGGTCGTCATTTTTAGTCGAAAGTGCTTTTGCTGAACTAAATCCGCCAATAGCAGATTCGGTGATTGCTGCTTCACTACCGCCTGTTATGATCATGTCGGCTTTGCCCCAGCGAATATAATTAAAGGCTTCTATAATAGCTGTGTTGGACGTTGCACAGGCAGAAACAGGGCAAAAATTAACACCACGTAAACCATATTTGATTGAAATGATTCCACTAGCAATGTCAACCAATATTCGAGGGATGAAAAAAGGCGTGAATCGAGGGGTACCATCTCCATCGCAATATTCTTTCATTTGGTCTTGAAATGATTGAATTCCACCATTTCCGGAACCCCAAATCACCCCAATTCTGTCTTTATTTAAAAGGTCGAAATTAATTTGTGCGTGTTGAACAGCCTCATCCACAGCCACTAAAGCATATTGTGAAAATGGATCATATTTTTTTATTTCTTTGACGTCAAAATGGTCTTTGGCATCAAAACCTTTTAACTCACAAGCAAATTTGGTTTTGAATTTTTCGGTGTCAAACTTAGTGATCGGACCAGCGCCACTAACTCCATTTTTTAAACTTGTCCAAAAATCAGAAAGATTATTTCCAATTGGAGTCAATGCTCCCATACCCGTTACAACTACTCGCTTCATGGTTTAAAGTTAAGATTTATCAATCCGGCTAAATGGCTATAGTTGATATTATATATCAATATAGACTAGAAAAAAGACTTTATTTATAAAAACCCGAGTTCCAATTTAGCTTCTTCACTCATCATGTCTTTATCCCAAGGCGGGTCAAAAACAATGGTTACTTCCGACGAATAAACTCCATCAATTGCTGCTACTTTATCCTCAACCTCTCTGGGCATAGACTCGGCAACTGGACAATTTGGGGACGTAAGAGTCATTTCTATTTTGACATTTTTCTCGGCGTCTATTTTTACTTCGTAAATTAAACCTAACTCATAAATATCTACAGGTATTTCTGGATCATGAATGGTCTTAAGTACTGCTACTATTGTGTTTTCTAGTTCGTTCATTTTTGAGTTAATTCGGTTAAGGCAGCCATTTTTATTTTTTTAACCATGCTGGCCAAACCATTTGAGCGTGTTGGCGAAAGATGCTCGTGTAAGCCTATGTCATTGATGAAGTATAGATCTGATTTAACTACTGTTTCAGCAGACTCATCGTTCAAAACGCGAATTAAAAGAGCGATTATTCCTTTCGTGATAATTGCATCTGAATCGGCAGAAAAAGACATTAAACCACTTTTCATTTCAGCTTGCAACCATACTCTTGATTGACAACCTTCTATCAGTCTATCGTCAGTTTTAAAGCGCTCCTCTATAATCGGAAGCTCCTTTCCCAATTCAATGATATATTCATATTTCTGCATCCAGTCTTCGAAAAGGCCAAATTCTGAAATGATATCTTTTTGTTTTTCTTCTATGCTCATTAGCTTAACATGCTTATACTTTTCTCGACCGCGCCGATAAAAATGTCTATTTCTTCTTTGGTATTATAAAAGGCAAAACTAGCTCTTATTGTGCCTGGAATTTTAAAAAAGTCCATAAGGGGTTGTGTACAATGATGTCCTGTTCGAACGGCTATTCCTTGCTTGTCAAGTAAAGTACCTATATCAAATGGATGAATTTTTTCATGGATAAACGAAACGACACTGGTCTTTTTCTTTGCTTCTCCAATGATTTGTACATCTTCAAAAGTAGAAAGTAAATCTTGAGCGTACTCAGTAATACTGGCTTCATATTTTAATATTTCATCCATGTCGTACTGATTCAAAAACTCAAATGCTTTCCCTAGACAAATTCCACCAGCAATATGTGGTGTGCCAGCTTCAAACTTATAAGGTAATTCATTATAAGTCGTACGTTCAAATGTTACCTTCGAAATCATATCGCCACCACCTTGATAAGGGATCATTTCCTCTAAAAGGTGTTCTTTTCCATATAAAACACCAATCCCTGTTGGGCCAAATACTTTATGTCCAGAAAAAGCGTAGAAATCACATCCTATGGAACGAACATCTACTTTTTTATGCTGTATACTTTGAGCGCCATCAA
>JAHKAT010000066.1 GCA_018825925.1 Bacteroidota bacterium
CAATTTATAGGATTTTTAACAAATTAAAGACAGAATTTGTAGTTTTATCTAAAATTACGATTAAAATCAATCCATCACAATGAATCGACTTGAGAAATTACTGAATTCTTTGAAAGAGGAAATAAAAATATCTTCCTCCAATCCAAGTTCTTTTGAAGAAAAATGGAGTTTCACGAGCACTAGAATGAGAGTTATTTCTCTTATAATGTTAATCGTCATTATTATTGGAACATTGTTTTCGCTTTTTGTTTTTAAGGGTCCATTTGCTTCTTATTTCACAAAGAATGACAAATCGATAGGTCGCACGGAGCTAGAAAAACAAGAAATAGCCATTCAGTCATTGAATGAAAAATTAAAAATGCAGGATACTTTTATTGCCAACTTGCAAAAAGTGATTTTGGGAGAAATTAAGCCCGATGACGTCAAAAAGAAAAAAAATCTCAACCCTGTGGATATTAAAGGTTTAAGTTCGGCTTCAACAGACAATGAGGAGGAATTAAGAGAGAAGGTGAAGGAAGATATGCGTACCGGAGCGAAACCACAGAAAAATGAAAAATTAGTACTCTACCAACGTCCTATTTCGGGTTACATCTCTCAAAATTATGACGCTATTGAACACCCAGCAATTGACATAGTTTCAAAAAAGGATGAGATTGTAAAAGCGTGTGCTTCAGGGGTAATTATTTATTCGGGATTCTCAAAAGAAGATGGTTTTTTTCTAATCATTGACCATGGAAATGAAAGTCAATCAATTTATAAGCACAATAAAGTGAATTTGAAAAAATCTGGTCAACGAGTGCAAGTGGGAGATCCCATTGCTATTGTTGGAAATACAGGTGAAAACAGCTCTGGTCCGCATTTGCATTTTGAACTTTGGTTTCAACAAAAACAAATCAATCCAACGGACTTAATTTCCTTTTAGCCCATTATTCCTTGCATGGTGCAAAGTTTGTAATAAACTCCTTCTCTTTGCATTAACTCATCGTGCTTGCCCGTTTCTACGATTCTTCCTTTAGATAAAACCAAAATATTATCAGCATTTTTAATCGTACTCAAACGGTGTGCAATCACTAGTGAAGTTCTGTTTTGCATCAAATTCTCTAAGGCTTCTTGAACTAAAACTTCAGACTCCGTGTCCAAGGCTGAGGTCGCTTCATCTAAAATTAAAATATTCGGGTTTTTTAATACAGCACGAGCAATGGATAATCGTTGTTTTTGTCCGCCTGAAAGCTTATTCCCACGCTCACCGATATTGGTGTCGTAGCCAAACTCTAATTGTTCGACAAATTGATGAGCATTGGCGATTTTTGCAGCATAAATGATCGCCTCTCTTGTAGCGTTGGGCATGCCGAAAGAAATATTGTTCGCCACTGTGTCGTTAAACAAAATAGATTCTTGAGTAACCACCCCGATGTGACTGCGTAAATCAAGTAAACTTGCGGTGCGAATATCTTGTCCGTCGAAAGTGATTTCGCCATCAACAACATCGTAAAAACGAGGCAGAAGATCTGACAATGTTGATTTTCCGCTACCAGACTCTCCGACTAATGCGATTTTTTGACCGTGCGGAATTTTGAAATTGATGTCCTGTAAAACCCATTCATCACCGTAGCGAAATGAAACGTTTTTAAATTCTATTCCGGTTTTCAATTCGCCCAATTTGATTGGGTATTCAACTTCAATAATTCGCTCATCTTCATTTAAAATCACGTTTATTCGATCCTGACTTGCGGAAGAGCGATTTAATAAAGTAATCGAATTGGCCACGCCTTGAATTGGACGCAAAAGCTGTGAAAAGACAATGATAAAGGCAATAAATTCTTTTCCAGTCAATCCAGAGTTGCTTGCATCCAGAATCATTTTACCTCCAAACCAAGCGATGCAAAGCATAACGGCAGCACCTAGGGTTTCATTCAAAGGTGAAGACAAGTCGCCTTTTCTGAAAGATTTCGTCGCTAATTTTTGATGCAATAAATTAATCGCCTTGAAGTTTTTTATAACCTGAACTTGTCCGTTAAATGCCTTGATAATGCGAATTCCGCTTAATGTTTCCTCCAAAGTGCTCAACAAAACTGAGATTTGATTTTTCTCTTGAACCGATGTTCTTTTTAAACTTTTTCCAATTCGAGAAATGACAAAGGCTGAAATAGGTAATAAAATGAAAGAAAAATAAGTTAAAGTCGGACTCCAATAAAGTAAAACGGATATATGTAAGACAATGGCTAAAGGCTCTCTGAAAAACAATTCCAAAACGGCGACCACGCCCAATTCAATCTGACCAACATCATTGTTCATGCGAGACATCATGTCGCCACGACGAGCATCGCTATAAAACGACAAAGGCAAACGAACCGATTTTTCGTACAAAGCATCGCGTACATCACGCACAACTGACATGCGCAATTGACTTTGATACCAAATCGCTAGGTACCGTGAAATATTTTTGAATAAAAACGCAATAAAAACAGAGATACAAACGAAAAGCAAGGCCTGATCAGGACTTTGTAAGACCATTTTTTGCATGAAATAATTGTAATAATCCTGCAAATAGAGAAAGAATTCGGTAAAACCACCTTCATAAATCGGTCTTACTAGCGTTTCAGGCAGTTTAGTTTCTTCAAAAATTAATTGTAAAAAAGGGATGAATAAAACAAAGGACAATAAATTGAAAATAACAAAACTAAGATTGAAAACAATTACGGCTATAGCATTCCATTTGTACTGAAAGGTATAGCGATA
>JAHKAT010000067.1 GCA_018825925.1 Bacteroidota bacterium
CCTTGCCGAAAAAGTCTATATTCAAACTTTAGAACGCTATAAAAACAAATTGTATTACCAAGCTCTGAGTACTGCAGAAGGTGTGATCATCAATGAACCCACCAATGAATTCAGACCAAAGTACATGTTGATTAAAGCCTTATGTCAGGGGAATTTAAATGAGAACAAAACCGTCATTATTCCAACTTTAGAGCAAATTGTACTTGAATACCCAAAGACAGAAGAACAACAAAGAGCTCAAGAAATGTTGAATATTATCAAAAATGGATATTCAAAAAACGAAAAAGTTGATTTCTCTAACAAATCCATTTACAAATTCAATGACAATGCAAAGCAATATGTAATCATCTTTTTAGAGGAAGATCAAAGTTCAAGCGTGGCAAAAACTAAGGTTTCCGACTTCAGTAAAGAATTCTTTTCACGCGATCGATTGAAGGTGAGTTCAAAAATATATGGGACCTCACAAAGTGTTGTTTTCGTAGAAGAATTTGAAACAGATTTAATTGCCAAAGAATATATCAGAATTTACAAATCGACTAGAAAACACTTGTTTGAGTTACAAAACGCTAAAATTCTTGCAATAACTCAAGAAAATCTTCGTACTTTGTTTGAAACTCAGAAATTGCAGGAATACGAAGATTTCTATTTAGAATTTTATTAAAAAAACCCATGATTTTGAAGAAAGAAAAAGCTCGTTTTGAAAGTCCAGACCGACTGAATCGCATTGTTGAAGGCACCCGCATAGTAGGGGAATTAATTGCTGATTCCAATATTCGCATCGACGGAGAGGTTCATGGCAATGTGGCTTGTGCTGGAAAAGTTGTATTAGGTGAAAATGGCATCATCAAAGGTAATTTAACTTGCAATGAAGCTGATATTGAAGGGAATATTGAAGGTGATTTGAATATTGATATACTTTTGTGTTTGAAAGAAAAATCAAAAATCATCGGTAATATCAACACCGCAAAAATCGAAGTAAATCAAGGAGCTATTTTCCTTGGAAATTGTACTATGGGCGGCGCTCCTCAATCAAAAGGGGTGAATGTACAGAACAAAAAGAATCAGCCTGAAGATATTGTCTATTAATAATGTCAGAAAATAAGGATGGATACAATAAATACGCTCGCTATTCCTCGCTAGGAATACAGATGGCGGTTATTATTGGTTTCACCTCTTGGTTGGGGGTTTATTTAGACCACAAAGAAAACCCACCTGGCACCATGTATACCGTCATTCTATCTTTAAGTGGTGTTGCCGTTGCCTTGTATCTAGTTATTCGAGAAGTCATTAAAATGTCGAAAGACAATTAAACATGTTTGCAAAAATTGTTCGTTTTCTAATCATAGCTATTTTAGTTCAAGTAGCCATTTATATTCTTGCCAAAATAATTGCACCACAATTGATTCATATTAACTTGCTTTTTGGTTTTACCATAGCCATTATTTTTATTGGAGCCCTTGTATTATTTCTGAACGCCAAACAAGATGAATTTGTTGGCCGTTTTATGATTGTCACTACTTTTCAAATGATTGCTGCTTTGTCTATTATCCTTGCATTCAGCTATAAAAAAACAGTAGATGCCCTGCCACACGCCTTGTGGTTACTCGCTTTTTTCTTATCCCACCTTGTTTATCAGTCGATCTATCTTGTTCAACAGAACAAAACAGAAGATGTACCCAAAAGTGATTCATAAATTCTAACTATCCATTCAACATTTTTAAGTTTTTACTGTTTAATTCTCATAATTGTAATTAACTTATATTAAAATAATGCGTTGTTTAACTCGGTTTGCTGCGAGTTCATTAAATTTTTTGATCATAAATTTTTTTGATTAAAATATAATCGCTAGTTTTGATTAATATTTCATCAATATGAGAAAGTATAAAGAAGGAAGTTTAGCTCCAGACTGGAGTTGCGTCGATGAAAATGGACAGTTGAGAACGAATCAAGAGTTTCTTGGTAAGAAATTAGCGCTTTATTTTTATCCAAAAGATAATACGCCGGGGTGTATCAATCAAGCTTGTAATTTAAGGGACAATTACGCTGAATTAGAAAAAAACGGCATTGTTATATTAGGAGTAAGCGGTGATTCGGAAGCGTCACATCAAAAGTTCAAAGAAAAACGCGATCTCCCTTTTCCATTATTGGCAGATGTAGATAAAAAACTAATTCACGAGTTTGGCGTATGGGGAGAAAAAAAATTTATGGGTCGCATTTTCGACGGTTTGATTCGAACCACTTACCTAATTGACGAGAAAGGGATTATTCAACAAATCATAACAAAACCGAAAACAAAAGATCACGCAAGCGAAATATTGGAGGGATTTAACTTAAAATAAATCGCTGATTCACAGGTCTTCATAGGCAAAAGATCCAAATAACAAAACATATATTTTAACAACGTAAATCAATTACGTTCTACAAGCCCAACTTTGCACTATAAACGCAACCCAAGTTGCACAAAACAATACGATATGGCAGTTAAAGAAGTAAACACAGAAAAGCTAAAGGCACTCCAACTTACTATGGAGAAGCTTGACAAAACCTACGGAAAAGGCACCGTAATGAAATTGGGCGATAGTCCAGTTGTACAAGTAGAAACAATTCCCACGGGATCATTAACCCTCGATATCGCTTTGGGCGTTGGTGGTTATCCAAAAGGTAGGGTAGTAGAAATATACGGTCCTGAATCTTCAGGAAAGACCACTCTTGCAATTCATGCAATTGCTGAGTGTCAAAAACAAGGTGGTATTGCCGCTTTTATAGATGCAGAACACGCTTTTGACCAATTTTACGCTCAAAAATTAGGTGTTGACATTGAGAACTTGATTATATCACAACCAGACAATGGTGAGCAGGCTCTAGAAATTGCCGATAACTTAATTCGTTCTGGTGCAGTTGACATCGTTGTCATTGATTCAGTTGCAGCATTAACCCCTAAAGCTGAAATTGAAGGTGAAATGGGCGATTCTCAAATGGGACTTCAAGCCCGTTTGATGTCTAAAGCACTTCGAAAATTAACTGGATCTATCAATAAAGCAGGATGCTGTTGTATTTTCATTAACCAATTGCGCGATAAAATAGGCGTGATGTTCGGAAGTCCTGAAACAACGACTGGTGGAAATGCTTTGAAATTTTATGCTTCCGTACGTTTGGATATCCGTCGTTCTACTCACTTAAAAGATGGTGATGAAAACATCGGTAACCGCGTAAAAGTAAAAGTGGTCAAAAACAAAGTAGCACCTCCGTTTAGAAAAGCAGAATTCGACGTTATGTTCGGCGAAGGAATCTCTAAAGTGGGTGAAATCATCGACTTAGGTGTTGAATTAAACATTGTAAAGAAAAGTGGTTCTTGGTTTTCCTATGGTGAAACTAAATTGGGCCAAGGACGTGATGCAGTAAAAAATCTTATGTTAGACAATCCAGAACTAACAGAAGAAATTGAGCAAAAAATTAAAGAAGCTCTTACTCGCAGTGATATGCCTGTTGCTGTTGAGCAAGACTAATTGCATATCGTAAAAAGGAAACGGCATTCAGCAATGAGTGCCGTTTTTTTATTGTCAAAATTTTTATTCAACCGCGAAAATCTACATTGACCTACGATGGCATAGTGATGGATACACATTTTATACAACGAAAAAACCACATCCTATGGAATAAGTTAAGTCTTCAGCCCTTTCTTTAACCGATGTTCCATAGCTATAAACATGGCACCAACACCCCAAATAGGAATTGCTGCTTTATCTGTATCCAAATAATTATTCAAAAAACCATGAATGAAATAAGTTGATAAAGCCAAAACCATAAAAAGTAGTAAGGTTTTCATCTCCTTGTCTTCTTCGGGCCAATCTAAATGCAGACGAATACCTTTGTAAAACAATACCGCCACTAAAAACAAAACAGACAACAAGCCCGGGAATCCTGTTTCCGACAGAGGACCTAAAAATTCTGAATGGGCATTTCCTCCATCTCCAAAATTGGTCGAAATTATCGTGAGATTTTGAGGGCGTTGAAATCTCGCATATTCAAAAGCATAAGTGCCCGGTCCGAAACCAACTATCGGTTTTTCTTTGAACATTTCCATTGCACAGGACCAACGATTTAATCGCTCGAGATTCGAAGCATCCGTAGAAACATTTGTTGCACTTTGCAGACGTTCACCAAAATTTTCTGTGGTGTGTTCTACTTTATTGCGCTCCATTTCCATTTGAATATTGTCCCAAGTAAAAAACAATAATCCACCAATAATCAAAGTGGTTCCAGCCAACAAACTAAAGGGAATCTTTAAGCGGATTGCTAAGGCAATTGCACCTGCACCTACCACACTTAACCAAGCAGCCCGAGTATATGAAAAATAGAGGCCAATGCCGATAACTAATATCATGCAAATCAAAATCGCTTGGGTCAGAGGAGGGAATTTTTTACTCAAGTACAAACCAATGGCTATCACAAAAGCAAAAGCCACAATTGCCCCATAAATTGTATGATCTTTAAAAAATGGCCACATCACCCAATGACTCTCTTTTTCACCAAAATTATAGGTCATATGAAGCAAAACCGTATAAATACAAACGACTGACATTCCAATAACAAACAGCCAAAGAAAATTTTGGATGTTCCGTTTCTTTAAAAACACAATCCCTCCCATAAAAAGCATAGGAATCATAAACCACATTCTCGCTAAAGTGAACTTAAGGGATGCTACAATGTCAGTGGAACAAATACTCGAAATAATTAACCAAGCCAGGTACAGACCCGTCGCTAATATAAGCGGGTGTTTCCACACATAATTTGGAATAAACGGACGACTCGATTGCAAAAAGATTAGAAAAAGCAACATGCCGAAAAGCAAAGGTTCTGTAGGAAGAAAAAGGCCAAAGCCATCCGTCCATTCCTCAATATTTATACTTAAAGGGACCAGAATTGCCAGACTTAAAAAAGCGTATTCAGTATAAAAAATAGCCGCAAATATTGCCAGTAAACCAATGGAGGCCAATGAAAGAAATTCCTGTCGCTGCACTATAAAAACCGCCATAATAGCGATGTACAACAAACTGAAAGACCCAACAGCGATATGCTGCTTCCAATTTATCATTCTTTTTCTTTGGCAAGTAATTCTCGTATACGCTCGCGAATTAACAAAAAGAAGATTGCAAAAAACAAAGCACCGAATGTTGCTACCAAAACAACGATTGCTCTTTTTGGTTTTGCTTTTTTATCAGCAACCACCGCTCTTTCAACTATGAATTTATGATTGAACAGCGTGTTTGCATCCGATTCAGCCTGTTCGTAAGCCACCTCAAAATCTGCAAGTTTCATGATTTTCTCATTTCTCTGCATTTCCAGGTTATCAAAAAGAGTTCCATATTGTAAGTTAAGATCTACCTTTCTTTTGAAGAAATCTCTATCTGCAGGATTCTTTGCAGCAGTGTACGCCTGAAATAAGTTGGCTCGGCCTTCCAATGAAACAACACCTAGAGAGGCTAAGGTGTCTAAACGAAATAACAAATCTGTTTTTTGATCCTCCAACATCGTTTTTTTACGCTTGTTGATATCGAAAGCGATTTTAGTCCGTTCTTGAACCATCTGGTTTTTCACGGTGTCAATTAAATCGACAATGGTATTCGCCATTTCGGCTGCTAAAATTGGATTTTTATCCAAAACTTCAATGGTAATCGACCCGTATCTGGTTCGATTAAACTGAATGTGATTCTCGTATTTCTTGTTTAATTTGAAATGCTTTTCAGAATCTGTAGAATCAATATCGTAGTTTTTATATAAATCAAATTGCGTGATTAAACGATCTTTAATTCTAGAAGATTGTAGGATTTGAACCAATTGTTCCGCTTGTTCCTCTTCTCCAAAATCCATTGCAGAAGCCTTTGCGTTTCTTTGTTCAGAGAATGAAACCGTACTTGTAGCAGTTGGGAAAACAATTGCTGTTGACCGATAAAGCGGGGTTAACAATAAAGAAATCACTAAAGAAACTACAGCTGCAATACCTGTAATGATTCCGATGATTTTTCTTCTTTCCCATATAAACTGAATCAAGTTCTGTCTTTCTTCATTCAAATCTGGCTCCATGTTCATGTTTGTTTTTGTGTAAAGTTAATCAATCATTCATTTTATCGACTTCCTGTGTTTCCTTTGTGTTTTGTACTTTCTTTAAAAGTAGAACCCATGTTTTTGGTTGCCATAAACCTATAACAAACAAAGCAATAAAACCAAGACTGCTAAATAAGACCCCTTCTTTGTTGCCAGGATAAAAAGTCGAAATAATCCATAGCAAAATACCATACATTAAAAGGTGCACTAAGTGCATGAGGTACTTGAATTGACCAAAATATTGCCAGGAGTAGAGAAAGTAAACAAGCGCCACTCCACACTGTGTAATTAAAGTAGCCAATGCTGCTCCTTCCGCTCCTCGTTCAGGTATCAACCAAAAGTTTAGCAGCACATTTACGCCAATAGAAATCAAGGCAATTTGATTTAATTTTTTCATTTCCCCAAAGGCTGTTAACAGGGTTGAGTTTAATATAGCGATGCAAATCCCTATAAATGATAGCATTAGTAGCTTAAAAGACGGTGCGCTTTCAGCGATGTTTTCCTGGTAAATCCAGCCAAGAATAGTAGTGCTATTTTCATAGCAAGCCCAACCCAACCAAATTGCGCCACCTACTAAAATACGACTCGATAAACTCATTAGCGATAAGTTGTCAATGCGGTTATGAATCTGCCTACTAAAAATGGGGAAAAGTAAGCCTGCAAAAAGCATGGCAAACATGAAAAAGGCGTCTAAAACTCTAAATCCCTGCGCGTAAATGCCCACTTCGTATTGTTGGTTTGGATGCAAATAAGCAATCATAAATGTGTCTACTCGCGTATAAAGCATCATCAATAAAATAAGCAAGGCGTAAGGAAAACTTCTTTTTACAATAGAGAAAATGAAAATTTTGTCGAGTTTGAACTTAGGCATCCCGACCTTTTTTGAAAGAACCGCATAAGAAACAATTACTGATACAATATAGGAGCCGGAAAGACAATATACAAACCATTCAATTTGAAAGCTTTCCGAAGAAATCAAGAAAATACCACCGCACGAAAGAATTAACAACAGCCGATCGAGAATCGAAAATAATGCATCCCAGCGAAACAAGTGCAGACCTGCAAAATGCGCACGTGCATAGGCAATTAAACCGATTAGCAATTGGTTAAACAGTAAAAAGCAAAGTAAATAATATCCCTTTTCGCCCAGATCTAAAAGGAGCACAAAAGGCAAAGTACAAAGTACATAACCAATAAATGCTACCATTCTAAAGGACCATGTTTTAGAAAAATAGCGCGGTGCTAAATGAGGGTATTGGGCAATGTTTTTGGTGGTGAAATTGTTAATTCCTAAATCCAGCAGAATGTTGAAAAGAACGGTAATGTTTAATAAAACGTAATACGTTCCATATTCTTCTGCACCCACTCTATTCTGAACACCTGCATCTATCCAAAACAGCGAAACAGGCTTAACCAAAAGGTTAAGGACAACGATTAGGATTAAATTAGAAACGAATTTACGCTGCATGCGAATTGTTAAACGTGTAAATCACATTTTAATTGGGTAAAAACAGGAAATTTTGATGGGAATGCAGGGCTGATACAAATGGACAAAGTTTACCATTAATAACAACGTGAGCAGCATATCCTTTTTCTGCCAACAATTCAAAACACTGAGTGCGATTTTCATTGTCCCAAAGCTCCAAATAAAGCACTGGCTTTGAGTTCTCAAGAGATTTAGTTGCTCCCTTCAATGCAGCAAATTCATAATTTTCTACATCCATTTTAATCGCGGCTACATTTTGGTCTCCTACCAAATCATCGATGGTCGTTAACGCTACCTCCAATTCCTGACCTTCATTCCATTCCAGAATTTCATCGCATTTCACATGACTCAAGCCTTGCATTTTTGTCTTTCCTTGATTGGGAAGAATCATGGTCACCCAACCTTTTTCGGCGCCCACTGCTTTATCGATAATCTCCACATTCAACCATTTGTTTTCACGTTCCAATCGATGTAAAACATGCAAATTGTCAGGCATTGGTTCGATGGCAATTACTTTACAAGACTTAAATTTCTTGGCTAGATGGTCGGTCATTATACCCAAGTTAGCTCCAACATCTAAAATCACACCCTTGTCGGCGCTAATTTGATTCATGAAAACAAAAAAATCACTTTCCTTCTTATCCCATTTCAACGATTTGATCTTGAATTTCGCAAATACATATAGATATCGGCGGTAACCCAAAATTTGTTGTAGAATATATTTGATCGTGTTTTTCACAAGTTGCAAAGATAAGGTTTCTATTTTCTTTTTTGATTTTAATGTAGAAGGTAAACGCAGAATTGATTCTCAAAGTTGTATTTCTACATCCATTTAAATCTAAGAAAGATCTTTTGCATGTCACTACTGAGTAAACACCTTTGTGCCTTCCGTGCAATTGCGGCAAATATCTATAGCTTCTCGATCATTAAAAACGGCCTTTCGGAAGTTGCTATATCTTTTGTTTCTCCATGTTCTTTGGAAGTTTTCATTTTCTAAGGAGCCTAAAACATGCTCAGCATCTTTATCAAAACAACAAGGCACAACTTTGCCATCCCATGTTAAAACAGTACTACTCCACATGCGCCAACATTCGTTGAGCAGTTTGTTTTTGATCACATATTTTCCCGATACATTCCTTCGGTAACGACTATATTTCTCGTTTTTAGGAATCAATGGGTTTCCATTTTCAAAGTCATATACTTGAGCGGTTTTTAGCCGAACCTCATCTACCTCAAACTCTTTGGCTTTCGTAAAAAGCATTTCTATTTCATGTTCATTTGGCTGGACTACCAAAAATTGCCAAACCACGTGTGGGGTCTTCGATTTTCTTGCTTTTTTAATATTTAAAATTAGTTCTGTTGCTGCCAGAACCTTATCCAGTTTCCCATTAATGCGATAGGCTTCGTAGGTTTTTTGAGTCATTCCATCAATGGATATAATCAATTGGCCAAGTCCAGAATCAATAATCTCATTTGCTTTTTTTTCGGTGATAAAATGTCCATTGGTAGAGGTGGAGCTAAATACTTTTTGTTTTGTCGCTTCTTGAATTAACTCCAAAAATTGAGGGTGCAGAAAGGGTTCACCTTGAAAATAATAGTTGACATAAAACACCGTTGGAGATAGCTCCTTTAGCCAATCCCTATGTTTATCAATATCTATTTTACCTGTTTCTCTAGTAAACTTTTTCAATCCACTAGGACATTCAGGGCAACCCAAATTACAAGCCGTTGTTGGCTCGATTGTTGCAGAAAACGGGAAAAATCGAGCATGAGAGCGACCGGTCCACTTCATCCAATAAAACGAGAAACGCAAACCAATCAAATTAGTCAATCGTCTAAGGTTCATTTTTTTGGCAATCTGCCAGCGATATTGAAACATTACAATAAAAGTAATCAAAAGAATATTCTTTAAATTTACCGCATGTCAAACCTAAAGTCCCTATTCCTTTTTCTTGGCTTCCTTTCGACGCCGTTTCTTAATTTTTCGCAACAATCTATCGAAATTCGAGATTTAAAGACAGAAGAACCCATTCCTTTTGTTAAAGTTTATCCTTCTACGGGTTCTCCTTTTTTGGCAGATATCGATGGCCGCTTCAACTGGAAGCCTGAATGGGAGTCTATTCGCTTGGTTTATTCCGGCTATTCAGACTCCACCTTTTATCTGGAACAAAACAATGCAAGAACGCTATATTTGAATAGTAAAATTCAAGAAATTCAAGAGGTAACGGCCATGGCGGGTGAAAACCCAGCGCACAGAATTTTGGATTTGGTAATTGCCAATCGAAAGCAAAACAATCCACTGGATAATGATTCTTTTAAATACCGCAGTTATTCAAAGTTTATCGCGGAAATTGATGAGGGTGTTTTGGCAAATATTTCAGATACAACCACAGATACCAATCTAATTTCTACTCGCGATTTCATCAAGTCGACTCATTTGTTTTTAATTGAAACAAGTAGCATACGAACCTTCGTTCCTCCTTCGCGAGATCGAGAGGAGGTTATTGCTTATAAAGTTTCGGGAGTTCAAGATCCTCTTTTTGCCACAATAGCAAAAGAAATGCAGTCCTTTAGTTTTTATGACAATCAATTCAATATTCTTTCTAAAACCTATATCAATCCAATCGCTTTAGGGGGAACAAGGCGGTATTTGTTTCAACTTCAAGACACAACATTGTCTGGACCTGACACCGTTTTTCACGTTACTTTTCGACCGAGAAAAGACAAAAACTTTGACGGTTTACAGGGTACTTTGTTCATCAATAC
>JAHKAT010000068.1 GCA_018825925.1 Bacteroidota bacterium
CTACATCGAAATTGGAAATTTTTAAAATGGGAATTGGACATCCTCAGCAAGTTTGAAAACATAATTCATATCACTGAAGTAAAAACGAGACATACTGCCGAAATAGGGGAGCCCTGGAGAGCTGTTACCAAGTCAAAACAAAAAGTAATTATCAAAGCGGCAGATCAATACCTCAAGCAAAATAACATTGAAAACGAGGCTCAATTTAACATTGTTAGTATTGTTCACAATCAATTTAGAACGGATTTGGAATTCATACCAGACGCTTTTACGCCCTGATTAAACACTTCTTTAGAATCTTAAAGTCGCATAATTTGAGCCATTTTTAGGCCAAAAATTCTGTATCTTTCGACAATCAAATTTTTGAAAAAGAAAAAAAGCGACAAAATAATGAACAGTTTTCAAGTTATCGTAAATGCAATTAAAGAGGCAAGTGAAAAAGGACTATTGTCTGAAGATTCAGGAGTATTAACGGGCTTTTCAGGCGAAAAGTTAATAGGAATGTTACAACGATTATCAATTCATTTATTAACGGCTGATACCTGTTATTTGGAAGTAGGGGTTTTTAAAGGGTTAACACTACTTTCTGTCGCCAAAGAAATTGGAAAAAATAAAGCGTTCGGTATAGACAATTTTGCTTATTTCGATAAAGAGGGTATTAATCAGGGCATCGTGATGGAACGCATGCGCAAGCTTGATTTGACAAATGCAAAAATAATTAATTGTGATTTCGAAGATGCTCTTGAGAATTTGGAGGTGGAATTAGAAGGTAAGAAAGTGGGGGTTTATTTTATAGATGGACCGCATGACTATAGAAGTCAATTAATGTGCCTTCAGTTAATCAAACCATTTTTAGCGGATAACGCAGTAATTGTAATAGACGATTGTAATTACAGCCATGTTCGACAAGCCAACCGCGATTTCCTACAAACTCACCCAGAATTCAAGCTCTTGTTTCAATCCTATACAAAAAATCATCCTTTGAACTTACCAGAGGCTGAACGGTCAGAGCAAATTAAAGGCTGGTGGAATGGGGTGAACGTTATCGTAAAAGATCCTGAAAACAAAATAAAAGCGGATTTTCCACCAACAAGGAGAGAGCGTACACTTTATGAGAATGAACATGCAATTCACGCTACAAAACATCCAGAGGTAGTACCTTTTTTATTGAAAGTCACCAATATATGCGCGCCTTTGGTATATCGCTTTTCAAAATTATCAAAGAAAAATACGGTCATCAAAGGAAAATACCAAGCGATGAATACCTATAGTGAAAATTTGCCAGGGGATACTTTTTCTATTGAAAATTAAAGAAATCAAGAGAATAAAATTCGTTATTGGTTAAAAGTGATTCGCAAATCGTTAGAGTTAAAAACTTAATCAACACGTAATGAGTGTATTGAGAGGCTTTGCAACGATTTAGATTAGCGCATGACAAATATTATGTGTTGATAAGAAAACCTCGTACCTTTGTGCCTCAAATTTTAATGCTCGAGATGAACACAAGAAAAGGAGGCAAGCCAATTGCCCGTAAGACCGGCGGTGCTGGCAGAAATCGGAAAGCCGGTGCACCAACAAATGCTAAACCGACTAGAAGTACAACCAAAAAAACAGATTCCCCAACTGCTAAGTCAACCGCTAAACCAACTGTTAAACCAGCCACTGACGGTAAGAAAGTAACGGATCGCGATAAAAGAAAATACATAGATTTCAAACAACGCGTAAAAAAAGGTGATCCTATGCCTAAGTTTAATGAGGATGCCATACGCTTAAACAAATATTTATCCAATGCTGGAATTTGCTCTAGAAGAGAAGCGGATGTTTTGATTCAAACGGGAGTAGTTTCTGTAAATGGTGAATTGGTAACCGAGTTGGGTTTTCGCGTTAAGCCTACTGATGTTGTAAGATACGACGGAGGAACGATTCGTGCTGAAACGAAACGCTATGTTTTGTTGAATAAACCAAAAGGATTTATCACCAATATGGACGATGCACTGGGTAGAAAAACGGTGATGGGATTGGTAATGAAAGCGTGTAAAGAACGAGTTTATCCTGTAGGTAGATTAGATCGAGAAACAACAGGACTTTTATTATTCACCAACGACGGAGATTTAGAGAAAAAATTGACGCACCCTCGTTTTAAAGCCACTAAATTGTACCATGTTTCTTTAGACAAACCTTTTAAAAGAGAACACATGGAAAGACTATTGGAAGGTATAGATTTAGAGGATGGGAAAACCGTATATGACAAAGTTGAGTATGTTAAAGAAAATCAAGTGAAATCGGTGTAGAACTTAGCTCTGGAAAAAACAGTGTTGTTCGCCGCACCTTCGAAGCTTTAGGATATGTTGTCACAAAATTAGACCGTGTAAAATATGCAGGTTTATCGAAAAAAGATGTACCACGTGGTATGTACAGACATTTAACTGAGGCAGAGGTTAACTTTCTTAAAATGGCAAAATGATAAAATATCTTATTCTTATACTCCTTGCAGCCTCAACTGTATCCTGTAATAAAAAGCTTTCAACCAATGAGTTGGAAGCCTATTTTTACCCTATTGATGAACCAACGACCTTCTATGTTTATCGCGATGTGGTCAATGGATTGGACGAACAAATTCACCGAATTTATTCTATAGAAGATTCAAAAGGGAAACATTTGGTGGTGGAAGTTTACACCGGAGACGGTCGTATTATTGAAGCGTATAATTATAATGTAGATTCATTAAACCTGATCGATCACATGATTGTGAATGCGCAAGGAAAAAGGCAACAAGCGGATTTATTAAAAAACACGTACTTCCCCAAAAATAAAACGGACGAAACTTATTTTGCCTCCCGATTCCCAGGGTTCTATGATTCTACTTTTATTTTAAGAGAAGTAAAAAGAAAGGCGACAGACAAAGGATTTAGAGACATTGAAGTGATGGGTAAAATGAAGGATGGAGTGGTTTTTAAAGATAAAATCAGACAATCTCTTTTCAACCCTTTTACGCATGTAGAAAATGTTGTTGAAGGAAATGCCTACGCCTATTTCGCTAAAGGTATCGGCCTTACAGAATGGCATGATGTTAAGAAGAAAGTGCATTTCAAGTTGGAACAAGTTTTAGACGAGAAAGAAGGCCTTAAATTATTGAGTAAATGAGAATTTCAGTAGTTGCTTTATTGGTAATATTTTGTTGTACTTCACTTTCAAGTGTTGGTCAATATTACGGTCGTAAAACGAAAAAAACATCAACAACAGCTAAAGGTGGAGCCTTTGTTTATTGGGGTTATAATCGTTCAGTATACACTAAAAGTGATTTGAGAATCGTTGGACAGGGGTACGACTTGACTTTAAAAGGGGCTACTGCTAGCGACAATCCATATCCATTTACAGCGAAAAACTATTTTAGTATTGAACGAATTACTATTCCTCAATTTAATTTAAGAATAGGGTATTATTTTAAAGACAACTGGGCTGTTTCTCTAGGTTATGATCATTTAAAATACATTTTCAATGACGGCAATCAAGTGAAATTGTATGGACATGTTGATGAAGGTAGAGACACAGTAACCAATTTAAGTGGTGATTACAATGGGGAAGATTTCACAACAGATCGATCTACTTTTCATTACGAAAATTCGGATGGCTTAAACTATATCAGGGTTGAAGTTACCCATTCGATGGAATTATTCAGTCTGGGTAAAAAAAACCAATTGGCTGCCGTTTGGAATGCAGGTGTAGGGGCTGGAACGATAGTGTCTGTTAACGATTTCAACTTTATGGGTCAGTTTGATCGAACTACTCGTTCTATTTCAGGCTATGGAATTTCTGCTCATACAGGAGTTCGATTTGAGTTTTTCAGGCATTTCTTTCTTCAACCCAATATCTCTGGTGGTATGTTGCACCAGTTACACGTGCGCAATCGTCCCAATGATTTAAATGCCTATTCGAAGCAACTTTTTGGATATTCTGAAATCAATTTAGTGGCGGGGGTCAACTTCCGAATCAAAGGTAAAAAGGATTGCGATTGCCCGAAGTGGTAAACAAAGCAGTAATTCTTATTCAATACGACGACAATTCATTTTCTACCCTTCGACAACTTCGTCCTTACTCAGTTTGCTGTTTCTTCTTTCCTTTAAAATCCACCTTATAATAGAAGATTGGCAAAAATCCAAGTTGGGTTCTTACAGCAATCGGCTCAGCACTTGGATTGGCTAAATTAGGAGCATATGCTAGTGAAAGTAAATTTTTTGTATTCAATATATTCACTAAATCTAAGCCAATTTCGTGGGTCATTTTATTAGCGTTATAGCGATA
>JAHKAT010000069.1 GCA_018825925.1 Bacteroidota bacterium
AAAAAAATGCAATCGATTTTAGCCTATAAAACACAGTTTTACGACCCTACTTCAGAAGAGCCTCAAACCCCAATTTCTAGTAAGGAATTTATCGATTTTTTACACGGAAGAATGGCTGAATTTGGCAGAAGTATCGGAGTTCAGTATGGAGAAGGCTTTACTGTGGAAAGAATACCCGGCGTTGAGTTATTGACAGATTTGATTTAGGTAATCTCTTGTATGTTTCTTTTCGTTTGATTGAAAACAAAACTTGAATTTGCTGTAGCTCCTAAAATAGCTTGTACAAGGGGAGAAGTAGGGCTAATGCACATTACAAAAGTTTCGTCAATAATTAGTTTTCCATAACTCACAGATACGTAATACCAGAGGTCTTCCATTTTAAAAAGACTGCCAAGCTCAATTTTGAAACAAGCTGATTCAGAAATGGAATCGGCTTGAGAATACATTTGATTCCAGTTTTCAGACTGTTTACCAAGATTCTCCATTTCTTGTTGGATCATGGCACGTCCCGTTTCGTGTTTATCTCCGCTTGTGCTTTTTGACTCAGAATTTAAATCTGATCGCAAATCAGAAATTCTAGATTGTACCTCGTTAGCGCGCACCTCGATTGCCTTCAGTAATTGACGCTTAACTTCATTTTTCTTCATGATATCAAGGAGTTATAAATATCCGAATATGCTTTTGAAATAGTACTTTCACTGAATTGTTGTGCAGCTCTTTGACCCGAAATCCCATTAAATAACCTTTGATTTATTGCTGTTATCATTGCCGTGGCAATCGACGAAGGATCGTTGAATAGGGTAATCGAAACTACAGAATCAGGTAAATTCACCACTAAACCAACAGGAGTTGAGATTAGGTACAAGCCTTGACTTAAAGCTTCAGCAGCGACGATTGAAAAAGTCTCTATATTCGAATTCAAAATAAAGCAATCCGATTGTTGAAAATACTTTTTTAATTCCGTGTGTTGAATTGGTCCTTCAAAGGATACAATATCTACTAAACCATTCTTTTGGGAGTAGGATAGCAGGTGTGAGTAATCTTCATCAGAAATGATTTTGAATTTAAAATTTTGAATTCCTTCATTTTTCAGCTGTAGGCAAGCTTGGAGGATTCCTTCCGCATTCTTATTGGCATCAACTGTCGACACGTGCAGAAAAACATATTCTGACCCGGTATTGTGCTGTTGCGGCGCATTTTCAAACCAATTTTCTAATACAATATTTCCTATTACCGCAGGAGGGGTTACGTCTTTCAATGTGACCTCCTTTTGCAAATATTCACTCAAGACAACCAGTTGATCAATATTTCTGTGTATCCATCTAATACAAAAAACGAAAAACCAGTTTTTACCTGCCATTTGCGATCTAGCCAAATAACTTCCTTGTTCAGTCAAAACAGTTTTTTTTGAAGTTAAAAGAAGTGTCAATATTATTTCAGGAATTAATCGCTGGGAGACGTGAAAATGAATAATGTCATAGGGGCCATTTTTAACATGTCTATAAAATTGGTAGATGGATTTAAGTTTTTGCCAAACATTTTTTTTTGTTTCATGTTCATTTGAAATGACACAAATATTATTTAAAGCTATGCGCTCATATGTTTGAGCGGTTCGAGCATAAAAGTATGATTTGGTGAATTTTGAAATTGAAATAATCAGTAATTCTATGAAGTTCCCAAGAAAAGGTTTTTTATCTGTTGGAAACCAGGAGCTTATGTGTAATACTTTTGGTTGATGATTTTCTGGTGAATGACTCAATTTGTACTTTTTATAGGGTGTGTTCGCAACAAAGATAAACGCAATAAAATGATAGACGGTTTTTAATTAGGACAAAATTTCTCTAATTTAGTTAGAGTTGAAAACCAATGCGAATTACGAACACTTACTTACAAAAACCAAATGCCATGCAAAACCAAATCACCAAAGAAAAACCATTAAAATACGAAGGTGAGTCATGTATTTATTGGTTAGATGAAAAAAATGTATTGCGCTTGAAAGCAAAGGATGAAATATTCACTGAATTTGCAATAAACAAAGACTATGAAGCAGTATTGGAATTGATTGGAAACAAAAAAGTGAAACTCGTCTACGATGCAACAAGAATTTTGCCAATCGATAAAAATATTCGACTTCGACTTGAAGAAATGTTGAATTCTATAGGAGTTGCACTAGCAATAACCTCAAAAACGAGAATAGGAAACATGGTGGCCAATATTTTTTTCTCACTTTCTTCTACCAAAGTACCTATGAAGATGTTTAATAATCACGACCAAGCAAAATTATGGTTGGATACTATATAATTTAAATAAGTATCTTTCTTTTTTACCAAAAATAACCTAACCACTTTTGTCGAAATTCAAATCGATAAAACTATGATTGAATGTTCACTGGCAACTGTAAAAAAGCAGAAAGGAAATACGTATGTATTAACCTTGAATAATGTAAGACCAACTAAATCCCGGATTATTGAATTGATTGAAGCTATCAAACAAGAGGGCGAGGCATTTAATTTAAATTTGATAATTGATATATCTCGCTTATCAACTTTTAACATCCAAGAAAAAGTATTAATCGATTTTTACTTACAAAAGTATTGTATCAACATAGCTGTTTATGCACCAAACTCAATGCTCTATATGATTTCAAAAATGTATGTAAGCCTGAGTAAAGCACGTTGTAATTTTAAATGTTTTAAACAGTTGGATGAGGCGATGGTATGGTTGCGTTTCGGCGAGTTAATTGATGATTAATTCTGTAAACCCCCATTAAATATTGATTACATTTGAGGAAATCGTAATTAGGTATTGAATGAAAACGAATACATTTTTAAGAATCGATTCCAAACAATCTTCTGATTTGTTTTTAGACTGTGATGGTGTATTGAATTCAAATCGCATCACTCCATGTTCTACTCTTACTCATATTGATGATTTCTATTTTAAAGTCAAAGAAATTTCCAAAGGAATGAAAGTAAAAAACTTGATTGCTGGAAAACAATTACTGAATTTGGATATTGACGCATTTTTCTATTTTACTAAAGAATTTCATCGGTTATACAGTAAAATGGCCATTGTTTCGTCTAATCCAATTACAATTTGGAGAGTTAAGTTTCGTTTGAAAAAGCTGGACGTAAGAGTTCCCATTGGGTATTTCACATCGACCAAAATGGCAAAAAAATGGCTGACATCAGATGCCAGCCAAAACTAAAATTCTTTCTTTTATTTAGTTCTTAAGAGTGCTCGGGCAAACAAAATTAGTTGTGGGTAATTCTGTTTGCTTTATAGCTCCAAACCCGCCCAGTATATCCGTTGCACGATGGACACCTGCTCGTTTTAAAAGAGAAATAGCAATTACAGAACGATAACCTCCTGCACAATGCAACATAAATGGATCTTTAGGTAAATCCTTGATTTTACCCTCTAAATCATCTAAACTAAAGTGTAGAGCATTTTCAACATGTTCAGCCTCATATTCTCCGTCTTTTCTCACATCCACTATCGGAATGCCTGAATCCATCGTGTTTAGTTGATCTGCAGAGATACTTTTAACATTGTCGCATTCAAATCCTGCGTTTTTCCAATTTTCAATTCCTCCCTCTAAATATCCGATTACTTGATCAAAACCAACTCTAGCCAAACGAGTAATTGCCTCTTCTACACGAGAGTCGTCAACTAATAAAATTAATGGTTGATGCACATCTTTTAAAATTGAACCGACCCAAGGTGCAAATTGTCCGTCTAGCCCAATAAAAATAGAACCAGGAACATGGCTTTCAGAAAATTTGTTTTGATGTCTAACATCCAGCAATAGGGCTTTTTCTTTTAATTTCGCTTTTACTTCCGTTGGACTTAAAGGAGTTTTTGAACGCTCCAAAACCTTGTCGATTGAATCATACCCATTTTTGTTCATTTGAACATTCATAGGGAAATAAGCTGGAGGAGCCATTAGACCATCCGTAAGTTCTTTAATAAACTCATCCTTAGTCATATCTGAACGAAGGGCATAATTGGTTTGCTTTTGTTCTCCTAAGTTGCCTATAGTTTCTTTACTCATATTTTTCCCACAAGCAGAGCCTGCTCCGTGTCCAGGATAAATGGTAATGGAATCCGGCAAGGTCATTATTTTATTTCTTAAGCTTTCAAATAAAATGCCTGCTAAATCTTCCTGAGTCATATCCGTTGCTTTTTGAGCAAGATCTGGTCGGCCAACATCTCCCAAGAAAAGTGTGTCTCCTGAAAAAAGTGCAATGGGTTGGTTTTCGCTATCGTGAGCCAAATAACAAGTGCTTTCCATTGTGTGACCGGGAGTATGAATCGCTTTTAATCGGATTTCTCCAATAAGAAATTCTTCACCATCCTTGGCTATTTTACAATCGTAAGTGGGAGTTGCCAAAGGACCGTACACAATAGTAGCACCAGTTTTTTGGGCTAAAGTTACGTGTCCTGAGACAAAATCAGCATGAAAGTGTGTTTCGAAAATATACTTAATTTTCGCATTTCTGCTAGCGGCAAGATCAATGTATTGTTGCACTTCTCTCAATGGATCGATTACTGCTGCCTCGCCGTTACTTTCAATGTAATAGGCTCCTTGAGCCAAACAATTGGTATATAGTTGTTCAATTTTCATTTTCAATCTTTGTACAAATTTACGAAAGGAAAAACGGCTAAAAAATTAAATAAACGTTAATCCTTCTTCCAATTTCGATCTGATCCTTTGATATATGGGACTTTCTTACTTTCTAATGTTTTTTCTATGTCGTGCAGAGACTTTAAGGCTTGGTCTAACATTTGTCGAACTAAAACATGCTGTTTTTCAACAATTTCAAGATTTCGAATTTGAGTTTTAGAAACATCAGTTGTATTTGCATATACTTGATATTCAGTCATTCCCAATCGATCATTGATGGATGGAACTGTTTCAAATTCTTTACTGCTCAAGACATTATCACCATTTAATAAAATATCACAACTATCAAGCTTCCCCTCAATTGACTTCATTTTCTTTAATAAATTCAAATCCGTATTAGGGAAATCCAATATTGATTTTTTGTAATATTTGAACTTTTCATTCGCTTCAATTAACAATCGTGAAGTACCACTAACCGAGCGATTTACAAGAGAAAGTTGATTTCTAAAAGACTTCAGTTTTTCAGTGTTTGTGGCAAGTAAAGATTGATTGTTTAATCCTTTGACTAAAAATTTTGTGGGAGCAACAATTTCTTTATTACTAGTGTCTTTCACCAAGGTGATTGAAACTGAATAGCTTCCTTCAGGCACTAAAAATCCATCATCATCATTCGAATAGTTGTTCGATCTACCTTTGTTCAGGGAGATTGGATTTGTTGATTCGCTTCTCAATTTCCAATTCATTTGCTGCATTCCTTTTTTAGGCTCGCTGGTCATACGTTTGATCTCATTCCCATTTGAATCAAAAATTTTCCAGACCAATACGGCTTTTTCCTCTGCTAATTCTGCTCGATAATCTACTAAATCTGGATATTTGATGTCTAATTTATCTTTTTCTGATTTTTTCTCAGCCTCTTTTCTTAGGTCTGACTTGGTTTTAAAATCATTTTTCAACAATAAATGAAACGTGGCTCCGAAAGCAGGATTTTCTGCATTCCATAAGTCACTTCCCTGAGAGCCAGTGCCACTATTTCCTAATGGATTGGAAGGCACGAATAATAAAGCATCTTTTATTGGGAACAATACTGCTTCTTTTTTAAGGTTTTCATCGTTCAATTCACGCAAAGGAGCGTAATTGTCGAGTACGTAAAAACCGCGACCAAAAGTAGCAGCAACCAAATCACTTTCTCTTTTTTGAATATCTAAATCGTACACCGCAATAGTTGGTAATCCTGCAATTTTATTCCAGCTTTTTCCTTCGTCATTTGAGAAAAAACAACCAAATTCGGTTCCTACGAAAAGTAAGTTAGGTTCTATGAAATCTTGCTTCACACAAAAGACAGATCCGCGGTCTGGAAGATTAGAGGATATAGATGTCCATGTTTTTCCTTTATTGGATGATTTAAACAAGTAGGGTTTAAAATCGCCCGAACGATGGTTGTTGAATACCGCATAAACGACGTTTTCATCATGTAAAGAGGCTGTAAGCATATTTACCCTTGTATTTGCAGGAACTCCATTAAAAACAGTGGAAATAGACCAAGTCTGACCATCATTCTCTGAAACTTGAATTGCTCCATCATCGGTTCCAGCATACAATAAACCCTTTTTTAAAGGAGATTCATCCAGTGCTATGATGTTTCCATAAATGGTAGTTGAAGCATTTTTCATGACTGCGTCAATTCCCCAAACTTGGTCCATGACTTTTAATTTGTTTCTATCAATTTGTTGAGAAAGATCGGGAGAAATGGTCGTCCAATCATCACCGCGATTGGTAGATTTAAACACTTTGTTGGCTGCAAAATAAAGTGTTTTGTTGTCGTGTGGTGAGATCAAAAGGGGTGCATCCCAATTCCAACGATATGCAGGCTCATTTTCTTCAGGCATAGGTTGAATTGGAACTTTTTCACCTGATTTTTTATCATAGCGAACAATGTATCCATATTGAGCTTGAGCGTAGACAATATTGGGATCGGTTGGATCAATGGCAGATTCAAATCCGTCACCTCCATTGGTTATGAACCAATCTGAATTTAAAATACCAGCATTATTTATAGATCCAGATGGCCCTCCCATGGAGTTGTTATCTTGTGTTCCACCATAAATATTATAAAATGGATAATCATTATCCGTTGCGACCTTGTAGAACTGAATGATTGGAAGGTTGGAATAATACTTCCATTGTTTCGCATGATTATAGGTCTCATACAATCCACCGTCACAACCAACTATCCAATGGTCAGTGTTCTTTTCATCAATCCAAATGCAATGATTATCCACATGTTTATTGGATTCTCCAGTAGCTTTGAAATTCTTTCCACCGTCTTCAGTGTGATGTAAATAGGTGTCCATAGAAAACACTTTTAATTTGTCTTTTGGATCAGCGATAATTTCTTGATAATAGTTCCCGCTAGTGCTCCAGCTTGACATTTTTGACCAACTTTCTCCTTGATCTGTTGATTGATAAAACCCACCTTTATCGTACTTACCTTCAACAATGGCGTAAATATAATTTGGGTCCGCAGGGGAAACGGCAATGCCTATACGTCCCATTTCAGATTTGGGTAGACCAGTGTTTATTTCCTTCCAAGTTTCACCACCGTCAGTAGACTTGTGTAACCCGGATTCAGGACCACCACCAACATAAGTCCATTCACGTCGTTCGCGTTGATGGGCAGCTGCGTACAATATTTCAGGATTAGTAGGGTCAATAGCTATTTCTGAAACACCCGTGTATTGTGATATTGACAATGTTTTTTTCCAAGTTTTTCCACCGTCGATGGATTTGTAAACTCCTCGCTCACCCCCTTTACTCCAAAGTGGACCGTAAGCAGCAACCCAAACTATGTTTTCATTGCTTGGGTGAATTATTATGTTTCCAATATGCTCAGAGGTTTTGAGCCCCATATTGGTGAAACTTTTTCCACCATCGATGGATTTGTAAACTCCATCACCATAGGCCACAGCGCGCTGGTTGTTGTTTTCACCCGAACCAACCCAAATAATATTCGGATTACTAGGTGCCAATTCAACGCAAGCCAATGAGTAAGAAGCTTGACTGTCGAAAATAGGAGTGAAGGTAGTTCCGTGATTTTCAGTTTTCCAAAGTCCTCCTGAGGCAGCTGCCACGTACCACACATGCTCGTTGTTAGGATGGATGGCAATATCCGCAATACGGCCAGAAGTCAGTGCGGGACCTACAAGTCTGAATTTTAGACTATTGTAAGTGCCTGCTAGTTTTGATTTAGGGCTTTCGTCCTTTTTTTGTGAATAGTTTAACTGGATGGCTCCAAACAAAGTAAGGGCCAACAAAAATAATTTCTTCGTCATTTTGTTGTTTTATAAAGCTCTAAAATAATAAGAATGAAAGATTTTTAGGTGATTAGTGCAATTAATAAATCTTATTTTCGCAAGAGTTCGTAGATATTAAAAAATTAAAAAATGCAAAGACTCTTCTTTTTTATGTTAATGACCATGTCTACTATTGTTTATGGTCAAAATTCGATTCACAGCTTTAAAGTAACCGACATTGAAGGTAATACTTTTGATTTTTCGTCCCTAAAAGGAAAAAAGATAATGATCGTAAATACTGCCTCAGAATGTGGGTTGACGCCTCAGTATAAACAGCTAGAAGAAGTATATTCAAAGTACAACGATCGATTGGTAATAGTCGGTTTTCCAGCGAACAATTTTGGAGCTCAAGAACCAGGTTCTGATAAAGAGATTTCCTCTTTTTGCGAAAAAAATTATGGAGTTTCTTTTCCAATGATGTCTAAGATATCAGTGAAAGGCGAAGATCAGTGTGAATTGTATAAGTTTTTGACAACGAAGTCTTTGAATGGAGTTTCAGATTCAGAGGTACAATGGAATTTTCAGAAGTATTTAATTGACGAGAAAGGCCAATTAATAAAAGTTGTTTCCCCTCGTGAACTTCCCAATTCTGCCTCAATTATTGATTGGTTAGAACTCTAAAAAGCTGTTAAATAGACATTTCGAGCATAACCTCAATGTGCTCGTAAGTCAATGGTTTGTGAAAAAAGCCGTTTAGTTTATATTCATTAAGTGCTTTTTCTTTGTCGTCTGGGTTAAGAGATGTGGTCAACATATAAAATCGAGTATTTTCGATAGAATATTCTTTTTCTTTAACCAGATCTAAAAAATCCCATCCGTTTAGTCTAGGCATATTTATATCTACTAAAATAATAGCAGGCATTTCTTCCTTTTTAGCCGAAAGGTCATCCAAGAATTTGATAGCCTCTTCGACATTCAAAACGCTATCAATATTTTCGAACTCCTTGACCTTCTTGAGTAAATAAGAGTGTAAAAAATTATCAGGCTCACTATCATCAATTAATAAAATACTTTTAATCATAGCTTTTCATTTTTATTTTTTTAGGTATCCGAATATAAAATTTACTTCCTTCATTTTTAATTGATTCTACCCAAATTTCACCATTATGTAGACCAACTATTTTTTTGCATTGGGCTAATCCTATACCTGTTCCTTCATATTCATTTTGATCGTGTAAACGCTGAAACAAATGAAAAATCCGGTCTTTGTACATGGCCTCTATGCCAATTCCATTGTCTGAAATTACGAATAAATGATTTTCCATTTCAAAGTGATAACTTATTTCTACAATTGGGTCGACCTCTTTTTTACGGTATTTTATTCCATTTGCGATTAAATTAAGAAACAAAAGTTTTATTTCCTTTTCAAAACCATAAATATTCGGTAGTTCATCGTATTTTATTTGCGCGTTAGACTCCTTTAATAAACCACCTAAATCTTCAGTGATTTCCGTGATTATAGAACGCATAGAAATTTCTGTCAATTCAACAATGGCGCCTAAACGAGCATAATCTAAAAGGCCTTTGATTAGGTTTTGAGCTCGCAGGGAGGATTTAATAATATAGTCGATACTTCTTTTGCCAAGTTCATCTACATTCTCCCTATTGGTTTCTGATAGCAACTGAGAATAACTTGAAATCGTTCGAATTGGTTCTTGTAAATCATGGGTAGAAATGTATGCAAACTGTTCTAACTCCTTGTTCCTTTCTTGAATTTCAATGGTTCTTTCTAAAACTAACTTATCGAGAGTTTCGTTTTGAATTCTTAAGGAGTCGGACTTAATCTGTATGGAACGAATAAGAAAGTACACAATTAAACAAATGATATTTGTTAAAACACGATTAGTCAACACTATCCAATGCTCACTGCCAACGGGGGACAAATAATAACCCACCCAGATTAATAAAATGGAAACCAATAAAATTAAATTTAGATGAATTCTACTTTCACTAAAACCTATTAAAACAAGACCTAAGACATATACAATTCCGACAGTAACTCCAAGAGGAACCACCATGTCTATCATGAAAAAAATAAGTTGTAAGGAGAGGGTAAAGAAAAACAAATAGGTGTTTTTTGAAAATTTATCGAATTCATCAGTCAACTTGTTTCTAGCATGTAAGGTCAATGCCAAGCCAATAAAAATGAAACAAAAGGCGGTATGTGCTGCCATTGCTGTTACTTCACCCCAATTGTATACTTCTTCAATTTGAAGCGAATACCCCGTTATGGCGGTCGCTCCAACTCCAAAAATAAGCAAGCCAACAAATCCGGAAATATAAACTAGAGATTTTGAGGAAGTATTAATTCCAATGATTGAAAGTATGGAGAGTACAAAGCAAAAAGCTGTATTGGGAGCCATTCTGCCTGGATATGTGGTCTCAGTCGTTAAAAATGGCCTGACAAATAAATTGTCGATTTGGAGATTTGTATGCAACACGTATTCAATAATTGTAAGCGTGATCAATACACTTAAAGGAACAATTGTGATAAGGTATTTTTTATCTTTTGATAACGAAATGAAGATGCCTGTAGACAAAAGTAAAAAGGAAAGAGCTGTGTTGAACTGCATAGGGGCCCAATGTGCTTGTAATTGCACTAAACGGGGTATTTGCAAATACCATCCAAGAATAACCATCAAGGAAACTACAATAACTAATGCTAAGATTATTTTTTGAAACGCAGTTTGTGAAAGACTCTTATTTCTAAGATATAGAGACATTTAAAATGATTCTTTAAGTATTACTATTATTCAAAGGTGAACAATTAAACAGCGATATCATAAAATTAATTCAAATTGAATGACGAAACTTGATGAAAAGTTGATATTTTGTTAATAAATCGACATTATTAAGGAATATTTTGTTCCATTTTACTTAGTGTTCTTACTATTTTTGTTGGTTACGTTATAAAGCGAATAACACAAATTGTAATTATGAGTGAAGAAAAAAACAGAGGCGATTATTCAGCAGACAATATTCAGGTACTTGAAGGATTAGAAGCTGTTCGTAAACGTCCTGCAATGTATATTGGTGATATAGGAGTTAAGGGATTGCATCACTTGGTTTATGAGGTTGTAGATAACTCCATCGATGAAGCTTTGGCTGGCCATTGTGATGTCATTAGTGTTTTTATCAATGAAAACAATTCAGTAACGGTTCGAGACAATGGTCGTGGTATTCCTACGGCTATTCACACCAAAGAGAAAAGATCTGCTTTAGAGGTTGTAATGACTGTATTGCATGCCGGCGGTAAATTCGATAAAGACACTTATAAAGTTTCTGGAGGTTTACATGGTGTAGGTGTATCGTGTGTAAATGCACTGTCTAAGCATTTAAGAGCAACTGTTTACAGAGATGGAAATATTTGGGAGCAAGAATATATAATCGGTAAACCTCAATACGACGTAAAAATCATTGGCGAAACGAAAGAACACGGTACCGAGGTTACTTTTTTACCAGATGATACTATTTTTGAAAGTACTGAATACAATTATGACACCCTAGCTGCTAGGATGCGTGAGTTGGCTTTCTTGAACAAAGGCATTACAATTACATTGACCGATTTAAGAAATTTTGACGAAAAAGGTGAACCTATAAGTACAAAGTTCTTTTCTGAAGGAGGATTAAGGGAGTTTTGTCAGTATTTGGATAGAAATAGAGAACCTTTGATTCACGATGTTATTTATTTTGAAGGAGAAAATGACGGTATTCCAGTAGAAGTTGCCTTGACTTACAATACCTCTTATACTGAGAATATTCAGGCATATGTGAATAATATCAATACTCACGAAGGGGGAACTCACTTATCGGGTTTCCGACGTGGTTTGACCAATACGCTTAAAAAGTACGCTACTGAATCTGGAATTCTAGCAAGAGAGAAAATTGAAATTGACGGAGATGACTTCCGCGAAGGATTGACAGCGGTTCTTTCAGTAAAAGTGCAAGAACCTCAATTTGAAGGTCAGACAAAAACGAAATTAGGAAACAGAGAAGTTACAGCGCCAGTTAGCCAGGGAGTTTCTGAAATGTTAAGTAATTACTTAGAAGAACATCCAACAGAAGCAAAAATAATCGTTGATAAGGTTATTTTAGCTGCAAAAGCTCGTCACGCGGCTAGAAAAGCTCGTGAAATGGTTCAACGTAAGAATGTTCTTACAGGTAGCGGTTTACCAGGTAAATTGGCCGATTGCTCTGAAAAAGATCCAGCTTTGTGTGAAATTTACTTTGTCGAGGGAGATTCGGCGGGTGGAACAGCGAAACAAGGTCGTGACCGTCACTTTCAAGCAATCATGCCTTTGCGTGGTAAGATTTTGAATGTGGAAAAAGCAATGACCCACAAGATTTTTGAGAATGAGGAAATCAAAAATATCTACACCGCATTGGGTGTTAGAATAGGAACGGAAGAAGATTCAAAAGCCTTGAACCTAGAAAAATTGCGTTACCACAAAATCATCATTATGTGTGATGCCGATGTGGATGGTTCGCATATCGAAACGTTGATTTTGACTTTCTTGTTCCGTTATATGAAAGAATTAATCGAAAACGGTTATATATATATCGCAACTCCTCCTTTGTACTTAGTGAAAAAAGGAGCGAAATTCGATTATGCATGGAATGATAATCAGCGTGATAAGTTGATTAATGATTTGAAAGGCTCTGGAACTGAATCATCTGTGAACGTTCAGCGTTACAAAGGTTTAGGGGAAATGAACGCAGAACAGCTGTGGGAAACTACAATGAATCCAGAAAGTAGAACTTTACGTCAAGTAACAATCGAAAATGGAGCTGAATGTGATCAAATATTCTCAATGTTGATGGGAGATGAAGTTCCACCTCGTAGAGAATTTATAGAGAAAAATGCACGTTATGCAAAAATTGATGTTTAATCAATTCACATAAACTTTAAAAAGTCGCATTAAAATGCGGCTTTTTTTATGCCTCAAACTTTCTAAACAATTCAATAATTCTTTTAAACTCTCCACAAGGCTCTGAATTCAAGGAAATAACTACGTTAGTTTCAGGATGTGTGAATTGTAAAAAACTTGAATGTAAACACATTTCGCTCAGGTCAAAAGTTTCAAGAAAAAAACGGTTTTGCTTGTTGCAACCATGTGGTCTGTCGCCAATAATTGGATGAAAAATGTGTGCAGTATGCTTTCTTAATTGATGAAATCTGCCAGTTTCAGGTGTTAAATGGATTAGTGAATATCGGCTGGTTGGAAACTGGCCGGAAGAAAAAGGAATTTCAAATTTACTAAGACAAGAGAAATGACTTACTGCCTCTTGAATTTTACCCTTTTCATTCGTCAAAGCATAATCTATTGTCCCTTCCTGTTCAACAAAACCTCTTACTAATGCAATGTACTGTTTTTCAACTTTATTTTCTTCCCATTGTTTTCTAATAAGCGCGTGCGTTTCCTTTGAAAAAGTAAAAAGTATTATTCCGCTTGTTTTGCGATCGAGACGATGGCACGGGTACACTTTCTTGCCGATTTGATCACGAAGAAGTTGAAGAAGAAACTCACTTGCATCAGCAGCAATAGGTGAGGCGTGAACCAAAAGTCCAGCAGGCTTATTGACCGCTATTAAATATTCATCTTGATAGATAATTTCTAGCAAATTCATAAGATCAAAAGTAATGTAACAAGCCGATATAGTTATAGGTTGAGTAGATTTCGTTAATTTTAAACTTCTCAAAAAAATGAAATGGCAAAGGAAGTATATTTAATAGATGGTGTTAGGACACCTATTGGAAATTTTGGTGGAACATTATCAACAATTCGACCTGATGATATGGCTGCATTAGTGATCAAAAATCTAATGGTTCGAAATCAGCAAGTTGATCCTAAACAAATTGAAGATATTATACTTGGCTGTGCGAATCAAGCAGGAGAGGACAATAGGAATGTCGCTAGAATGGCAGGATTGCTCTCTGGTTTGCCGCTAGAAATAGGGGGTGAG
>JAHKAT010000070.1 GCA_018825925.1 Bacteroidota bacterium
TCCAGCTCGCTAGAACTGTATTCAGGAATTAACAAAATATGTTGACAAACATAATCTTCTCCTTTACGCTTCACTAATTTCATGATGTGGTAACCGTATTCAGTTTCAAACACATTCGAAATTTCGCCTTCTTTTAATGAAAATGCGGTTGCTTCAAATTGTGGAACCATCATACCTCTAGTGGCTTCAATTTTCCCACCTTCTTTTGCACTTCCAGGATCCATTGAATGTATCCTAGCTTGAGTTTCAAAGCTTTTTCCTCCTAAAATATTTGTTCTGATCTCTTCTAATTTTGTTTTAGAAATTAACTTATCCTCTTTGGTTACTGCAGGATAATGAACAATTTGTTGAAAGCTCAATTGAGAACTTATATAAGGAATACTATCAGTTGGGATGTTTTTGTAAAAGATATCCACCTCTTTGGGCGTAACAGTAACATCTGCAGAAATTTTTCGCTCCATTTCCTGGGTCAACAAACGGTCTTTTATAATTTCACGAAACTCAGTTTTGATTTGAGTTACAGATTTCCCGTAAAACGCCTCCAATTTTTCGCGACCTCCAATTTGTTGTTCGATAATACGGATTCTATTTTCCATTTCTGCATCCACTTGTGCATCTGAAACAAGAATTGAATCTAATTTTGCTTGATTCAACAGTAAGTTTTGAACCATCATGTCTTCGATGATTTTACAATCTGTTTCCTTCGACACCTCTAAGCTTGCCTGTATCATCTGAAGTTTTTGTTGCTGTAAGTCGGACAATAAAATGATGTTATCACCCACCTGTGCTACAATTTTATCGATTACAAGGGGCTCCTTTTGAGCACACAATGGTAAAGAAAACAGTATAATTAAGCAGCTATAAAAATATTTCAATGGCATGTTTGTTTTTTATTTCGAGGTTTAATTGTGTTTGTATTTTCTCTCGCTTTTCATTCATTCGATTGATCAAAATGCGGTCTTTTACTTGTACACGAACAAAGTCTAAAGGTGAAACGTCGTCTTTAACTTTATAGTCTAATATATTTATAAAATAGACATATTCGTCATCTGTATAATAGGTTTTTGTTCTATTCAAAACCATATTATCCTTGTCAACACCTTTAATGGGTATCTTGTTTCTAATTTTGGTAAAGAACACCCAATTTTCATCATCAAAATAAAAGTCCTCAGCGTAAAGTTTCGCATAAGATTCTATTTTGGCGATGTCTTTATCATTTTTTAACAGGAAGGCCGTTTTTACTTTCTCTATTACGGGTGCTTTCTTTGAAATTTTTAAAAATAAAACTTTAATGATAAAGTCTTGTAAGGTAAATTCTTCGGCATGTGATTCATAGTAGGTTTTCAGTTGCTCTTCAGTGACAACAGTATCAATTTTTTGAAGCAGTTTGTTCTCTGTCAAAGCATATTCCGCTAACTCGCCCAAAAAAAGATCGGTTCTTATTTTATTCTCTTGACTTAAATTTTTGAAATTAGCATCCAATTCATCTGCCATGGCCATGGATTGACACCAATCGTTGACAAACTTTTGAATTTCAGCCTTATTCTTATAATTTAACCCATACGCTCTCATTGCAGCATTTAGGTCCGACTGAAAAAGTTCGTGCTCATTTACACGAGCAATCAACTCGTCGCGAGAACAAGCTATAAATAGCAAAAGGGCAGCCATCAAGCCACCCTTTAACAATAGATATTTAATTTTATTTACCAAGAGAGTACAGTACTGTATTATTAACCTTAATAGGGTATTTTTTCATTAGCGTTTCTAACCAATCTTTTTCCAGTTGGTTTTGAAAATCTGAAGTCACAGCACCCTTAGCTTCAAGTAATTCTTTATTCGTTGGAGCAATGATTTCATCAATTTTAACGACATAATGTTTTCCATCAAATAAATACGCTGAATTAACACCTAATTTCAAAGATTGATCTTTTAAAAAATCAGTGTCTTGCCATTCGTATTTATTGGTGCGAACTTTTAGATTTAACTCAGAATCTTTATTGATCTTATCCAAAACATCTTTGGAATTAATAGTATCATTCAGAATCATTGTGTGGACATCCTTTGCTATTTCTTTGGTCGAGCATTCGTAAATTACCGCATCATATCTCTCTTTCCATTGATATTTAGAACGGTTGGATTCAAAATATTCTTTTAATCCCGTGGTATCTTTAATGGCTTTATTCCAAACCTTGTCCGACATTACCTCATACAATAAAATACCGTCATGATATTCTTGCATTAGCGCTTTGAACGCTGGATATTTTTGTTCTAATCTACTATCTTCATAATCGAGGATGGCTTGTTTTACAAATAAGTCATATTGAGAATCAACAAGAGTAACGTTATTGGTGATAGGCAATGTTTTGGATTGAGAATTCAGAAAATCAACGAATGCTCTTTGACGAATTTTTTTCTTGTCTAGAACAAAAAGAGGTTTGTTCTTCTTTAAATTTTCAGCTTTCCACTCTCCCAAATACACTTGAGATGAATCCATGTTTGTGTAAAACCACTCTTTATTTTTATCACATTTCTCTTTAAAGTGGTATTCTTTCTTTAGTTTACTGACAAAAGAATCCTGCGTTTTTTTAGCTCTTTCGTCGCGGTTTACTTTCGATTGAAGTTCCTTTTTCATTTCATCGTATGATTTCAAAGGAGAAAGGGAAATTCGCTTGATAATATGGTAACCATATTCGGTTTGAATAGGTGCTGAAATTCCACCATCCTTTTCGATAGAAAAAGCAGCGTCTTCAAAATTAGAAACCATTCTTGTAGAGGTTCCCGAACCAAATACAGGCAACAAACCGCCTTTACTGCTGGTGGAAGGATCGTCTGAAAACTGTTTTGCTAACTCTTCAAAGTTTCCACCTTCAATCAGTTGTTCATATATTTCATTGATCTTTTTTATCGCACTTTGTTTTTCGTCGTCGGAAGAATTTGAATTCGCTGCGACCATGATATGTGCCGCTTGTATCACACCTCTTGCTGGTCTAGAATCCGTTACTTTCAATAGATGATATCCAAATTTTGTGCGAACAGGCATGGAAATACTTCCCACTGGTGTAGCGTAGGCGGCATCTTCGAAAGGAGATACCATTTGAAATGCAGTAAAAAAGCCTAAATCACCACCATTGCTTTTAACTGAAGGGTCTTCTGATCCTCCTTTTTCTTTTGCTACGGTCGCAAAATCTGCTCCTGCAATAATTTTATTGCGCAATTCCATGATGCGGTTATAACTAGCCAAGGTATCCGCTGGAGAGGCATTTGAGTTTAAGCGAAATAAAATATGAGAGGCGCGTACTTCATTTAAAGTTCTTTCATAAGCTTCTTTCACCAAATATTCACTCATCGTGCTATCCGTCAGATAGGGAGTGGCTAACTGTTTACGATATCCTTGAAGTTCTTTAATTAAGGTTGGAATAGTATCATACCCTAAAGCCTCAGCTTCGGCAACTTTAAGTTTGAATTTTTTAAATAAAGTCATGTACTCATCCATGCTTTCTTTATCAAACTTTGGGTTGTTATTGTTTTTTAAATAAATCTGCAAAAATTCAGACTTCGTCACTTTCTCTTGACCTATTTCCATTATAATTGGATCGGCTTGGCAAAAAACACTACTAGAAAATATAAACGTGGTAAGAAAGATAAAAAGTGGCTTCATGAAATTTGATTTTATTAGCATTTTAATGTTAGTATTCGATTGAAAGACAGTGTTTTATTTACTGTAATTTGGTGCTTCACGGGTAATTGTAACATCGTGTGGATGCGATTCTCTCACTCCGGCAGAGGTAATTCTAATAAATTCAGCTCCTTGAAGTGTTTCAACTGTCGGCGCCCCACAATAACCCATTCCAGCTCTTAATCCACCAATAATTTGGTACATTACCTCTAGTAAGTTTCCTCGGTATGGAACCCGACCAGAAATACCTTCCGGAACTAATTTTTTGATGTCATCCTCAGCATCTTGAAAATAACGGTCTTTTGACCCTTTTTGCATGGCTTCAACGCTACCCATTCCTCGGTATGATTTGAATTTTCTGCCTTCAAAAATAATCGTTTCACCAGGAGATTCTTCTACCCCGGCAAACATAGAACCAACCATAACAACGTCAGCTCCAGCGGCTACGGCCTTAACAATGTCGCCAGTGTAACGTATTCCACCATCTGCGATTACAGGCACCCCTGAGCCTTCAATGGCCAGAGCAACATCATTAACTGCGGTAAGTTGAGGAACTCCAACACCTGCAATAATTCTGGTTGTACAGATAGAGCCAGGACCAATGCCCACCTTCACAGCATCTGCGCCTGCTTCAACCAAATATTTAGCAGCTTCTGCAGTTGCAATATTTCCAACCACTACGTCCAAGTTGCTGTGTTTGGCTTTTACTTCTTTCAGTTTTTCAACAACTCCCATGGTATGCCCGTGAGCGGTATCTATAACAATTGCGTCCACGCCAGCCTCTACAAGGGCGTCAACTCTCTCTAAAGTATCAGCGGTAACTCCAACGGCAGCAGCTACTCGCAAGCGACCTAAAAGATCTTTACAAGAAAGTGGATGTTGTTTTACTTTTATGATATCTCTATAGGTGATTAGACCAATCAAACGGTTGGTTGAATCGATTACAGGAAGTTTTTCAATTTTATTTTCTTGTAAAATTCCTTCTGCTTTTGATAAATCAACTTGATCTGTCGCTGTTATGATGTTTTTTGAAGTCATGACCTCCGCTATGGGACGCTTCATGTTCTTTTCAAAACGTAAATCACGATTGGTTACTATACCTTTAAGTTTCATTTCTGAATCTACAACAGGTATTCCCCCAATGCTGTTTTCCTTCATCAATGCTAGCGCATCTTCAACCAAAGCATTTTCGGCTAGAGTGATAGGGTCGATAATCATTCCACTTTCAGAACGCTTCACTTTACGCACTTCCATAGCTTGCTCAGCAATAGTCATGTTCTTGTGAATCACACCAATACCTCCTTGTTGCGCGATAGCAATAGCTAATTTGGATTCAGTTACTGTATCCATGGCAGCGGAGACAATCGGAGTATTTACCTCGATGTTTCGAGTGAACTTGCTTTTTAAAACAACGTCACGAGGTAAAACTTTAGAAAAGGCTGGAACTAGTAATACGTCGTCATATGTTAGACCTTCACGTATTTCACCGATATTTTTAAGAGACATTTTGAACCTATTTTTGAAATAAATTCCTGCAAATTTACGAACAAAATCTGAGTTGGTAGGCAGATTAACGTTTGTTGTTAATTAGTATTTGAAAAAAATGCGACATTTGTAACAATTCAAACGCTAGTATTTTGGTTTTACAGTTAAAAACAATTTTATTCTCTGTTGCAATAATGACACTTTTAGTGGTTGTCAACAATCCTACTTTTTCTCAAAAAGATAATTCAGATCGCCTGATACAACTGTCGGGTGTTGTAGTAACGGATGGTGAGGTGGAACCTTTACCGTATACGACTATTTTTGATAAAACAATTCGAAAAGGGGTGATTGCCGATTACTACGGTTTCTTTTCTTTGGTCACGAAGCCGGGTGACACCTTGTTTTTCTCCTACTACGGTCACAAAACGAGTAGTTTTATTGTGCCTGATACATTAACTAGCAATCGTTACAGCATTATTCACGTGATGCAAAAAGATACTCTTAATTTACCTCAAGTAGATGTCTACCCTTGGCCGTCGCGAGAAGATTTTGCACGTGCTTTTGTGGAGATGGAGCCCTACGATGATGCCCTAAGAAGAGCACAGCGACAATTATCAGGTGAAAGTTTGGCTTTTGCAGCAGCGAGAATCGAAACAGACGCTTCGCTGGCCTCAGGATATGCGATGAATCAATTGCAAACGAAAATTTATACCCAGGGTCAAACCCCAGTTAATAATTTATTTAATCCATATTCTTGGGCAAAATTCATTGAAAGCTGGAAGAAAGGGGAACTAAAAAGAGAATAAATTTTGCGTTATCCAGGATAACATAAGCAATATTTTTCCACAGGATTTGCTAGGGCTGAGATATTCAAATTGTCGGAAGCAATTGATAAATCCAAAATATCACCATTTTTCATCAAAAGATTTATGTTTTGCTTGCCTTGGTTGTAGGCACTGTTGATTAGTTTTTCAGAATAAACAAAGTATTCCGCTTGGTCCTTTGATAAATTAGCCTCTTTCATCACTTTCTGTAGCTCAATCTCGCGACGTTCATTGGAGTAGGGAGCTTTTGAGATTTCGATTTTCAATAAATTTCTATTAACGAGGCGAGTAGCCAATTCGGATAGGATTTTATCGGAATGTTTCTGCCAAACCTTGATTGCACCCATAATATCGAAGTCGTCCAATTCTGAAAATTGAAGTAAAACATCTGGATTGGTTTTGAAATCATTCAACTGTACTTTGTTGGAAAGGAAAAATTGCAGGGCCGGACTGGCAAACAAAGTATGACCATCTGCTATTAATTCTTTGGCCCGTCGAACCACATGAATCAACATAAATTCAGCTGAAACAGCCGTTTTGTGCAAATAAACTTGCCAGTACATTAAGCGACGAGCAACTATAAATTTTTCAACAGAGTAAATGGCTTTTTCTTCTAAAAGAAGCTGGTTATCTCGAACAGTTAACATTTCGATAATTCGCTCACTACCAATCACTCCTTCACTCACACCGGTATAAAAACTATCGCGGTTTAAGTAATCCAAACGATCCATATCTAATTGGCTTGAAACCAGTTGGTACAAAAACGGTTTGGGGTGTCTGTTGTTGAAAATTTCTAAACTCACTTTCAAAATTGGAAATTCCTCCACAAGCGCTTCGATAAAAAAGCTGGAAATACTTTCATGAGAAACGCCGTTCACCATGTCATGCTCTAGACTGTGAGAAAAAGGTCCGTGACCAATATCATGCAGCAATATTGCACATAAAACAGCTACTTCTTCCTCTTCGGATATCTGCGTGCCTTTTCTTTTAATCACTTGTAAAGCAGTGTACATCAGGTGCATGGCGCCAAGAGCATGATGGAATCGCGTATGAAGAGCACCAGGATAAACTAAATGTGTCAGTCCCAATTGTTTAATACGACGAAGTCTTTGAAAGAAAGGATGTTGAATAATATCGAAAATAATTTCATTCGGAATTGAAATAAAACCGTAGACTGGGTCGTTAAAAATTTTCTTTTTATTGTTTCGGCTGAGATTCGGGCGCAAATGAATAATTTTAAAATCAAATCAAAGTTAAAAATATAACCCTTATGGAAACCAAAATACTCTGGGCAGACGATGAAATCGACATGCTAAAAGCACATATTCTCTTTTTGGAGTCGAAAGGGTACATTGTTGAAACAGTTAATAACGGCGCTGAAGCAGTAGAATTGTCGCGAGAAAATAACTTTGACATTATATTTCTTGATGAGAATATGCCTGGAATTTCGGGTCTCGAAGCATTGGCACAAATCAAGGAAGATAAACCATCTGTGCCGGTAGTAATGATCACTAAAAGTGAAGAGGAGCGAATAATGGAGGAAGCGATTGGAAATAAAATTGCTGACTATCTAATTAAACCAGTGAATCCCAATCAAATATTGCTAACACTAAAGAAAAACTTAGATCATAGTAAATTGGTTTCTCAAACTACCAATGCCAATTACCAACAAGAGTTTCGACAACTTGGAATGCAATTAGGCAGTCGATTGGATGCGCAGGAATGGGCTGATTTGTATCAAAAATTAGTGTATTGGGAGCTAGAATTGGAGAATATTGAAGATTCTGGAATGCGCGAAATTTTAGAAATGCAGAAAAAAGAAGCAAATGCCCAGTTTTCAAAAATGATTAAAGAGAATTATTTGGATTGGATAGATGGCGATGACGATGCTCCACTTTTTATTCATCAAGTATTTAAAGAAAAAATAGCACCTATCATTAAACAAGAAAAAGTATGTCTTTTGGTAATCGATAATTTACGTCTCGATCAATGGAAGATATTAAAGCCTATTATTGAAAAATCTTTTAGAATTCAAAAAGAAGAAGTCGTTTATTCTATTTTGCCAACGGCAACTCATTATGCTCGAAATGCTTTTTTCTCCGGTTTAATGCCGTCAGACATGGCTAAAAATCATCCAAATTTATGGTTAGGAGAAGATGATGAAGGAGGGAAAAACATGCATGAGAAGGAGTTTTTGCAAACACAAATGACTCGTTTAGGGTTGAATCAAAAATTTTCTTATCACAAAATCACCAATTTTGAGGGAGGTAAGAAATTAGCTGATCAATTCAATCAATTGAAAGACAATCAACTCAATGTAGTTGTGTATAATTTTGTCGATATGCTATCTCATGCTCGAACGGAAAGTGAAATGATACGTGAATTGGCTGACGATGAAGCGGCTTATCGTTCATTGACCTTGAGTTGGTTTGAACATTCCCCCTTGCAAGATATCATAAAAAAGATAGCCGAATCCAAAACAAAACTGATAATTACAACCGATCATGGAACCGTTCGGGTTAATAATCCAATAAAAATTGTAGGTGAAAAAAGTGTGAACTCTAACCTCAGATATAAGGTCGGAAGAAACTTGTCTTACAACGAAAAGGAAGTGTTTTCTGTGCATATGCCTGAGGACGCTCGTTTGCCAAAAACAAAAATGTCAAGTGAATTTGTATTTGCGAGCCAACATGATTATTTTGTTTACCCAAACAATTACAATCATTTTGTGAAATATTTTCATGATACATTTCAACACGGAGGAATATCTTTGGAAGAAATATTAATTCCATATATTGAGTTGAATGCCAAGTAATTTTGAAATTTCGTTTGATTTAAGCCAAATTGAGGAAGTAGCTTCTGATCTATTGAGACAATTTAAATCTAAAAAAATCTGGGCATTTGACGCCGAGATGGGAGCAGGGAAAACGACTTTGATTTTAGCGTTAATTCGCCAAATGAGTGAGATGAAACCCGAGGGATCGCCCACTTATTCTCTTGTAAATTCTTATAAATCAGATGAATATGGTGAGATACATCATTTTGATTTATATCGATTAAACTCTATTGAAGAGGCTTTGGACATCGGTATTGAAGAAATGATTTACGATAATTTAGCGTTTTGCTTTATAGAATGGCCGAAAAAAGTTGAGCAACTTCTTCCCCAAGAAACAATTTGGCTGTATCTTAGTCCATTGGAGAACGGCACTCGTCGACTTGAAGTTAGATTATGATTACAGACCCACAGATTATAAAAAGTCTCATGGAGCATGGCAGTTTGTTGCCAAAGGAGGAAATGCTAGAAATTGCTCGTAAAAAAGGGAGTTTATTTATTGGTATTCCACGAGAAACTTCTTTTCAAGAAAAAAGAGTTGCCTTGGTTCCTGAGGCTGTCGGTTTACTAGTTTCCAATGGACATCGAGTGAAAATCGAGACCAAAGGAGGGGAAGCTTCACATTTTTCTGACCGAGATTACTCCGAAGCAGGTGCCGAAATTTGTTACAATGCAGAAGAAATTTTTCAATGTGATATTATTTTTAAAGTTGCTCCTCCCTCCGAGGCAGAAGTAGAAATGATGAAAGGTCATCAAACGCTGATATCGGCGCTTCAAATTTCTGTTCAACCTAAAGTGATTCTACAAAAATTAACTGAAAAGAAAATTACCGCTGTAGCATGGGATTATATCCGAGATGAGGAAGGAGTTTTCCCTGTAGTGCGAACGATGGGGGAAATTGCAGGTAACATGTCTATTTTAATCGCAAGTGAATTACTTTCTAGTTTTAAGGAAGGTAAAGGAATGATGTTAGGGGGTGTAGCAGGGGTTCAACCTCCAGAAGTGGTTGTAATTGGTGCCGGCACCGTGGGTGAATATGCGGTTCGTGCAGCTTTAGGATTGGGAGCAAGTGTTAAAGTTTTTGATAATTCACTGTCTCGATTAAGACGTCTCCAAAATGATATTGGTCATCGTGTTTACACGTCGATTCTACAACCCAAAGTATTGGCCAAAGCGTTACGCAGAGCGGATGTTGCAATTGGAGCTGTGCGTTCATCTTTGGGTAGAACTCCTTGTGTAGTTTCTGAAGAAATGGTAGAAAACATGAAGTCTGGTTCCGTTATTGTCGATGTAAGTATTGATCAAGGTGGATGTTTTGAAACTTCTCGAATTACCAATCACAATGAACCTACTTTCGTTAAACATGACGTCATTCATTATTGTGTCCCAAATATTGCATCTCGTGTTTCAAGAACAGCGTCTTTTGCCCTCAGTAATATTTTCTCGCCAATTCTATTGGAAATGGGGAATAATGGAGGTTGTAAAGAGTTGATTATAAATGATGTAGGCTTTAGGTCGGGAGTGTATATGTATCAAGGTGTTTTAACGTCTGAAGTGCTTGGAAAAGTTTTTGATTTAAAATATAAAAACATTGAATTGCTCGTTATGGGCTTAAGATCCTAATGATTCAACCGTTAAATTTACCGAAAGCACTGCTCCAGTTAAAAAGAAAACAAGATGATGTTTTCGTGAATTGTTTGGTTCGAAAAACTGAATTATTACTCACACCAGAGGAATGGGTTCGTCAACATATTCTCAATGCTTTGAATGACGCTGGGATTTCATTGGGACGTATTATGGTAGAGAATGGCTTGAAATACAATCAATTAACAAAAAGAACGGATGTCGTGGTAGTCGATAGTTTTGGCCAACCATTTTTAATCGTTGAATGCAAAGCACCAAAGGTAAGCTTGACCATTGATACCTTCCAGCAATGGAGTAATTATCAAAACACCTTGAAGGCTTCTTTTGGTTTGTTAACCAATGGATTGAGTCATGTTTTCATCAATGTGGAGAGCAAAGAATATACTGAAATTGAAAATGCTTTAGAATTTAAAAATTATGTCCTTTCCAATATTTTGAAAGGCGACCAAACCAACTTAAAGTGAAGACAAGAAACACATTTGGCATCGCCATTCATGGAGGTGCAGGAACCATATCGAAAAGTGAATTATCTGCAGAGAAAGAGCAAGAATATCACGCAGCACTTGAAGAGGCCTTGTCTATAGGTCACTCCATATTGGCACAAGGCGGAACCGCAATTGACGCTGTGGAAATGGCCATTAATTCCTTGGAAAACTGTCCTTTATTTAATGCGGGCAAAGGTGCTGTTTTCTGTGCCGATGGTCGTTTTGAATTGGACGCATCCATCATGAATGGTAAAGACTTGTCTGCCGGAGCAGTTGCTGGAGTGAAAGGAATAGCTAATCCTATTTCTTTGGCGCGCAAAGTTTTTGAAAAAACGCAACATGTTCTGCTTGCTGGAAAAGGAGCAATGGACTTTGCGAAATCAATAGGTGTAAACATGGAAGAAGATGCATACTTCCATACAGAGCATCGTTATAAACAATGGCAAGATTTGGTAGGAACAGATACTGTAGCCTTAGATCACGGTTCAAAAAAATCTAAAAATTTAGGAACCGTAGGAGCTGTTGCTTACGATAAAATGGGTGATATTGCTGCAGGAACATCAACCGGCGGGATGACCAATAAGGCTTTTAGCAGAGTAGGAGACACGCCTATTATTGGTTCGGGAACCTACGCAAATAATAAAACGTGCGCCATTTCATGTACCGGACACGGTGAGTTTTTCTTACGAGCAGTAGTTGCATATGATATTTCATGTTTAATGGAATACGGAGGCTTGTCATTGGAGCAGGCTTGTGAAAAAGTAGTCAATGAAAAATTAGTTGAATTTGGCGGTGAAGGAGGATTAATCGCCGTAGATAATTTAGGCAATATTTGCCTTCCTTATAATTCTGATGGAATGTACCGAGGTTGGGCAAAGGAAGATGGGGTTATTTACACGAAAATCCATGAGTAATAAGGGGTGTTGAAACCGACCTCACTCAAGTAAAATCGTGATTGTTGTATTTCTGATCCAATGTCTAGCTTACACCCCAGACTAAGCGTTATTATCGTCTAGCATTTCGAATAAAGACAACTTTATTCAACATAAATAGCCGCTGTAAACTTACGTTCAGCCAAGCTATATACATCCCCTTTAGCCATTGCGTGTACAATCAAGTTAGAGATACTTAACGGAACGCCTACAGGCAAGTTTTCTACGTTATTATGCTCTATTTTATTACCGTCAAATATAAGTACCAAGCCTGAGCCAATTACTTCGAATTCATTGCCATTGGTAACCAATATACCAGTGTCTTCGCCTAAACCAATACCTATACAATTGGGATGTAAAGCAACCGCCTGAGTCAAACGACCAAAGCGACCTCTTGTTACAAAATGTGAATCAATGATAGCTGTATCAAGCAGGCCAAATCCTTCGTCCATTACAATTTCACCTTTTAATAAAGCTCGTTTGCTATTTCCACGACAGATCATTTCCTTCGACATGGCCATAGCTCCAGCACTTGTTCCCGCAATGATAAAGTTTTCGCTGGCGTATTTTTGTTTGATTGTTCTTAAAAAATCAGTGTTATTAAAAAAGGCACTCAACCGAGCTTGATTGCCTCCAGTAAACAAAACGCCATTGGCTTCAGAAATACGTTTTAAATATTTGTCTTCCTGTGCTTCTTCGCGACTTCTAATGTGCATAAAATCAACATTTGTGCAACCTATTGTCGTAAAGGCGTGGCTGTAACTTTCACCAACTTCAAATGGAATACTAGACGCCGAAGTAACAACTTCAATACGAGCATCTAAACCGCCACATTCTGCTACGAAACGTTCAAGAATAGTAATTTCAAAAAAATCTGAATCCAACCTTTGTATGATTTGTTCTTCGTCTTCGTCTTGAAATTTAAATTCGTTCCCCCCGATTGAAATGAGCTTTCCTACTGGCATTTTGTGTTTTTTGTTGAAAAAGGGAACAAAGTTACTTTTTTAAGCGATTGAACAACTCGAATCTGTAAATACAGTGTTAAAAAAATGTTCCAGTCTAAAAGTCAGTAGAAACTGAAAAATAATTGCTAATATTATTATCGTTCCGTGGACTGAATCATGGATTCATATGATAAGTAGATGAAAATAAATGAAATTCTTGTAATGAGAGGTCCAAATTATTGGTCCATACGCCGACATAAATTAATTGTAATGGTTCTCGATTTGGAAGAATTGGAAGAACTGCCAACCAATAAAATAGATGGATTTTTAGAACGATTAAAGACCATGTTTCCTAGCATGTATGAACATCGTTGTTCAGAAGCCAAACCAGGTGGTTTTTTCTCCAGAGTTGAGGAGGGAACTTGGATGGGACACGTAATTGAGCACATTGCACTCGAAATTCAGACCCTCGCTGATATGAATACCGGTTTTGGAAGAACACGAGGAACGGGTAATCATGGTGAATACAATGTGGTTTTCTCCTATATTGAAGAAACGGTTGGTTTGTTTGCTGCGAAAGCCTCTGTTCAAATCGCCGAAGCATTAATCGCTGGGACTGCGTATGATTTGGAAGCGGATATTCAACGAATGCGTGAGTTACGTGAAGAAACAAGACTGGGACCTTCTACCGGTTCAATTGTGGAAGAAGCTGCAAGTAGAGGGATTCCATGGATTAGACTGAATAAGCATTCATTAGTTCAACTTGGTTATGGCGCTAATCAGCGTAGAATTCAGGCTACAGTGGCTAGTACAACGAGTAATATTGCAGTCGAAATAGCTTGTGACAAAGAGGATACCAAAGACTTGCTTGAAGCTAACGGTATTTGTGTGCCACGAGGGCGAATTGTTCGTTCAGAAGAAGGTATGTTTGAAGCCATTGAGCGGATCAACTATCCAATAGTAACGAAACCTATAAACGGAAATCATGGTCGTGGAGCTACGATCAACATCAAAAATGACGAAGAAGCCAAAGTAGCTTTTGAAATTGCTCGTGAACACAGTCGGTCGATTATCGTCGAGAAATACATAACTGGTTTTGATTTTCGTCTTTTGGTCATCAATAATGAATTTGTAGCAGCTGCAAAACGAACTCCAGCAAGCGTGATGGGTGACGGAAAATCAACCATTAAAGAATTAATAGATGAAGTAAATAAAGACCCGAGAAGAGGATATGGACACGAACGCGTGCTTACTGCTATTACGGTCGACCATCACACAGAAGTTATTTTAAAAGAAAAAGGATTAACTCTTTCAAGTGTTGTTCCTAAGGGAGAGCTGATGTTGTTAAAGCCAACGGCGAACTTAAGTACCGGAGGAACGGCTGAAGATATTACCGATCATGTGCATCCCTATAATATTTTCATGGCCGAGCGTATTTCAAAAATAATCGGCTTGGATATTTGTGGAATAGACATTATTGCGGAAGATTTAAGTGTTCCTATCGACGAAAACGGTGGGGCTGTGATCGAAGTAAATGCAGGTCCTGGTTTCCGCATGCACTTGGCTCCAACGCATGGAATTCCTAGAAATGTAGCCGGTAACGTAGTGGATATGCTATTCCCAGTTGGTGCAAGTTTTAGAATTCCTATCATCGCTATTACAGGAACGAATGGAAAGACAACAACCACTAGATTAATGGCTCATTTGGTTAAAA
>JAHKAT010000071.1 GCA_018825925.1 Bacteroidota bacterium
TATAACGGACGGCGCTAAAAAGCGTTGCCGTCCCGCAGGGCGGCTATGATTTTTTAGCGCGTGTTAGCAGTATTATTCGTCCATATAATAAATTCATTCATAACGGATATCCATTTTCCATTTTCATAATCAGGTTGTCCATTTTCATTAATTGGAAAAAAGTTATGTTCCAGATTTGGATAACGTATCACTTTACAATTAGTCTTTCGCTGCTCAATGAAATATAAAGGTAATAGGTCACAAAAGTCACTATTAATGTCGTTAGATCCATAGGCTATGTAGACAGATGTTTTTAGGTTAATCAACTTATTTAATTGACTTCTAGAAAAGGAAACCCATGATTTCGCGAAAGTTTCATGGTTAGGAAGGTCAGGATCAAAATAACCCTCATAATCACTGAGTATAGTAAGTTGAATAGAATCAGCTTGTTCCCAAGAAATTTCTCCTGCCTCGGCTTGCTTTCGTAACATTCGAATAGCTTGATCAATTCTTCCAAGAGGATTAAAACCAAAAAGGCCAAGCTCAGTTACTTTTTTATTTGTCGAAGCAATTTCTAATGCAATATGCGAACCTTGCGAATGGCCTGCAATAATCAGTTGATTTGAATTCACCCATTTCTGCTTGCTTAAAAATTTAAGAACTCGATTAGCTCGATTCACATAATTATCAAGATAATCTGCTTTAAGAAAAGCTGGAGAATAACTGTGTTCTTGGGCGGTATCTAGAACATAATTATATGATTTATTAAGATGATCTATGCCAGCAATAATCGGTGTTTTGGGCATTGATATAACAACAATATGATATTGTTTTTTCATTTCACTTACATCAAAATTATTCAATGTAACTGGAATAATTCCTTGATTGGGAAAATCAAAAAATAAAGGAACAGGGAGCGAACCTTGACAAAAGAGTAAAATGGGTTTTTTAACTGTAAGGTTTGTATCCGCAATTACAAAATCAATCGTATCGTTTTTTGATTTTAATTGAAAATGAGTGTAACCAACACCTTCGATATTGTTTTGAGAAAAACCAATTAAAGTTACTGCTATGAAAATCGTCAATAAAATTTTGTGTGTCATCTTTTTCATTTACTGCTAACGTTCTCGCAGTAGGCAGAGCGGCGCTTTTTCTTGCGTATGTACGTGCGCCGTTTTGCTTACTGCGTGTTAGGCATATTTATTTTTTCGGTGGTTTTGGGGGTGGTGGAGCCTGTCTTCCTGAATCGCTTGGAGGTTTTGTGGTTCCTTTAGAAAAGCCTTCCTTAATTGGCTTCGGCTGCGGGTTGTTCTGTTTTGCCATCGTTCTTATTTATTATTGGTAATTCAATAGTTATTCTGTCTTTCGGTCTTGATAAATATATTTTATCAATTTTATAAGCCTCTTCTCCAGTGTTATTGTCATAAATGGCAACATCGTAAAGCACAATTTCACAAAAGGCATCTTGTTCAGAATAAGAATCTATCAGGCCGTGATATGTTGTATTGTTTTCTAAGTCCCTAATATAAACTTCTTTGACTTCCGTTCCATTCAAAAAATATGAATAAAGATTCTCATCACCATACTTATTGCTAATTCTGATTTTTTTTGCAAACCAATTAACCAGTTTATAATGGTCAAGTGCTGAAATTGCTAATCCAATCAAAACTCCAGCGATACATGTTTTAATCACCAAATCATAAGGAATTTCCTCAACAGGTAGATTACTCCAAAACTTAACAAGGCGCTTATCCTCATAACAGCTTTCAATAAATAATTCTGTAAGTAAATAACTAAAACCACCGAATACAATTGAATTAACAACAAATTGAAATGATGTCCATTTTTCATGAACAGTCACTTTCTGATAAATCCTTGTTGCTATCGCTCCAGGAATTAATATGATAATCAGTTTAAGGGTTAATTCTGATATTTCCATAGTTATCTATTGTTATGCCTAACGATTAGTATATGGCAAGTAGGGCATTAGAAAGCAATAAACTTGCAAGTTTGCACTGAGCCA
>JAHKAT010000072.1 GCA_018825925.1 Bacteroidota bacterium
AAATTAATTATAAAATAAATTTAACTATTTCACTTGAAATCTAAGAGTTTCTCTCGATTCATCAAAATTAATTTGAATAAGGTATTCACCTGGTGTTAGGGTATTATTAAACTCCATGTATCCATTGTTTAATTCTTCAACAGACAATGTGTTTCTATACAAAATTTTACCAATTGCATCAGAAATTATCACCTCCTTCGATAAGGATTCAGAGATATTTGAAGGCAGTTTAACAGTAAAATTACCATTATTTGGGTTCGGGAAAAGCATAGATTTTTCTCTTCCATTACTACTTGTTTTTCTCAAAATAAACTGATCGGACTTTTCTATTGTATTCAAATCCACACCCGATATTTCAATATTCACAATTAATGGTTCGTCGGAGCCTCGCATTTCCATCATTTCGTTTATTTCTTGGCTAATTCTAGAATTATTAATATTTGGTTCACATGAATTGAACACCAAAACCTCATGATATGGGAAATAAACTATTCCGTCCAAAGAATATTCCAGTTTTAAAGAGTTTACAAAATTAATTGGATCTGTGTTCGGATATAAATAATTGAAATCGGTTGATACTATTTGGCCATTGTTAATCCATCGGAATGATAAATCATCAACCTCAAAGGGTACTATAAACAAACCTGGAATTGATGGGTCTACATCTTTGAATGGTAGCATAACAGGATTTTTTTCAACGCATCTATCAATCATTGTAACTAAGTCATTTCCATTTGGTAATGTTCCACCACCTCCTCCTGAAGGAGCTAGAAGATCTTCAAAGGCAGCCTCTAATGTTGGTATAAAAGTTCCTATAATTGGGCAAGGATCACCATTTGGCCCAACAAAAGCAAGTACTTGATTGTACAATAAATCAAATGCATTTTTTGCAGCAGTTAATACTGGGTTTCCAATTACAGAGACCCTCGGAGATACAGTTATATCAACTGAAAAAGTACACTCAACCGTAAATTGTCTTGCGCCACCATCTACATATTCATTTAGACCAAGATTGACAACTCCTATATAAGTGTACTCAATACGATATTTTCTAGATACAACACCACTATCTTCTTGTAAATGAGAATAACAAACTCTAGCTGTTAAATTATTGTTAGACAAGTCCATAAAGGCGTTTTGAGTTGTTGTTCCATTTGGCGCAACATAAAAATACTTTGTGTCTTTATGGTCAAAATTTGCTACATCTGTTGCATTTATACCTGAATATTCTTTGAAAAGTTTGAACATTTCTTGACTGCTCGGTAAAACCGTATAATTCAAATCTCTAATTCTGCACTCCATTTCTTGAGAACATGGCATGTTCTGCGTATTTATTAAATACCTTTCTGGCATCGCAGGTAAATATTGAGCAGGATTGGAAATTCGGTAGAAAAGTGCTACACCATTCGGTAATTTATTGTTAGCCAAATCCACAGACCCAATACAGTCGTCGACAACCGTGTATCTTAACATTCTACTTTCCTTTTTTTGATCACTGGTAAACTCTGAGATACTTTCAGGTCCAAATCTTTGATCTCCGTATGTTGAACCTGCGTATCTCGGTGCTGCAAACTGAGGTTGGTAATCCCATCTAATTTCCTTATTATTTGTCAAAATCTTTGGAGAAAGTGTATTCACGTTTATTTCCTGAGCTGACATCTTTGTTGTGAAAAAGGTAGGACTAATTCCTTCAAATGGCACATCTCCACATTTAATTTCAGGTTGAGGATTAGCTCCAATGTTCACTGTTCCTAACTCAAGGTCAATACCTCTCGTTATCCAACTTGAGAATTTCTGTTCCCCTCCACAAACGAACCCATTTCGTTTCTCTCCATAACGTACATAGATATACAATTTAGGCTGTATGACACATTTGGGTAAGGTGAAAGAAAAGGTGTGATGAGAACCTTTTTCACCAGAATTTCGAGTAAATGCCCAAAGATATAATTCTGGCAATGCAATATTCGTATTGTTGTTGCAGCCATTACATCCTACAGTAGATGGAAACACATCTAAAACATACGAAGCAACCGGAATTGAACTCGGAAAGGACGAAGATGTTGTAATTAAAACCTGCATTTCCGTGTTGTACCAACTTACACAAGTTGTTGACTCTTCATTGTTTTGAACTTTAAAGGATATTGTTTGACCACCCTTGAAATTGTTTGTAGTGGAACCAGAAGCGGGTTCGAGAACAAAATGGGGGTTCTTTATTGCAGAAAAGGATGAAAAGGTTAAAAACGAAAAAAGCATAATTAATGCCGATTTCACTAAATAGATTTTTGTGTTCATTTTGAATTTTGAATAAATGGTTAATTATGTCTAGTCCTAAATAACCGATACAGATTATTAAGGATTAAATTTATTAATT
>JAHKAT010000073.1 GCA_018825925.1 Bacteroidota bacterium
AATAGTTGTGTTTCCATTGGCCACCGCATCGTTTCGCTTTCTTTTTAATGCCAAGAAATCATCAAAAACAATCTCCACATTATTCGCTTCAGGCCAAATATCCAAATCGGAGGTTGCGCCCCATTGTGTTTCAGCGAGTGGCATTTCGTATTCGTAATAATTGTCCACAAAATCAGTTCCTAGGCGCACGAATAAGGTTAAGTCTTGATCCTTAATCGGTTTTAGCTTGGACACTTCTTCCATATGGGCGAAGAGTTTTAGTTTTTTGTACGTTCTTACATCAAACTGTACATTTTTATAAGCTGCCCTCGCGTCGCCGTCTTGTAAATTACAAACTTCAAGAGTCAATGCCTGTTCGTTTAATTGACGTTGGTTCGTTTGACTTGGGTCAATTTGTCGCACTATGCCCGGTGGAATTACATATTTTATCGGCTCTCGTTGGTCGTTTTCCTCAATGTTCACTGCACCGATATTAAATTGGGTCAAATTCGGGTCGGTTTGAACAACTTCTCCAGGCTGCGTTAAATCCAATAAATATCTTCTCCATTCTCCTCGAATGAATTCCAAACGAGCAAATCTAAGCACTACTTCTTCATCAAAATCCTTCATAAACATTCGCATAAAACGAATGGATCTAAAGTCATTGATTCCGTTTATTTTTCGCTCGTATTCGGCAATTGGCACTTTAAACTGCAGCCATCTTTCCTTTTTTGTACCATTTTCATAGATTTGAACATTGGTAATGTAATTCTTTCCAACCTCTAAATCCTGAGGACGCAGACTCACTTTATATTGGAAGTAACTTTCAGATTCCGCCAAGTTGTTATCCTGATTGATGTCCTCATTATCTGGATTATTGGACCCTTGTGTTGGGTAACCGGCAGAATTCATTGCATTGGACATTTCAGTAGTAGGGGAATTTCCCTCTGTTCCGTTATATCTGCTATATCTTTCTAAAATCGTAGCTTGTTGATTGTCGTAACGATCATCCCTATAAAAGCGATAATCATCCCCGGATGGGTCGGCTTGAAGTTTACTTTTGGCCTCTGCACTTAGAGTTGAATTATTTTGAACCCATGTAATAAAATCTCCAAATGCAACAGCTTCTTCAGATGATTTCCAACCATCTAGCCCAACATCTTGATTCAATCTGGATTCCGGATCGGTATCAAAAGCATTCACAACCACTTGCTGCGTAGATACTTTTGCCCAGTTGGTCGTGTCTAAATCGTTATTTAAAGAAACGCCAGACGGAGGTAACCCGTTTTCAAAAGATTTTCTAGAATCTGGAAGTACATCTTCAGATATATTTCCAAGATTTAAATATAAATTTCCTCCTGAGTGTGGTGCATTTGGATTTACATTTTCTGCATCCTCATTATAGGGGTCGAGCATCCAAAACTGAACAAATTCAATATTTGCCAACTCAAAATCATTGGTTGTTAAAGGTCTTGTGATTCCTCCCCATCTCGTTTCTGGATCTGTAAAAGCTCCTTCTGCATCCACATTTGACGTGGTGTCATAATTGAAGGCTCCCCGTTTGATGGGGTTGAAAGCTAAATCAAAAACTGGAATATTTGGCACAGAACCATAAGCTTGTTGCAAATTCGGAAACACGTCCTTTTGGTAAACCAAACGCACCCGGCTATCTTCCAATTGACTTGGGTTATCTACGATATGCTGCGGGGTTAAATTATTTTGCTGATAAAAAAGTGGATCAATCGTATACCAGCTTAAAGACGACCGTTTAAAACCAACACTCAAATTGCCATTTGCTGCTTCTGGAAACAAATCTGGCTGACCTTGAGGTACAGACGCAATTCTCCAAGAAGAGGGCGAGCGAAGATCAATTGTTGATTGTGCTCCTTCAAAATCATCAACATACGAGATACCATCCTTTGAAATGGCCTTAGGCTGACCTGGAATTAAATGAGCAAATTCTCCTGAAAAAGACAAAGTAGATTTCTCTTTTGTGGATATAACTGGAAGTAAATCAACCAACTTCGTCAGGAATGGAAGCTCCGTTTTGTAATTCAAATCAAAGCCAATGATATTGTTTTTGAAAGGCTCACTTCCTATATCCACTTTTTGAGTCACCGGTCGTTCGAGCATCCTCATCCAAGTGGCTCCGACTCTAAAATTTTCTGAAAAACGATAATTGTACCTGGAACCTATAAGGCTTCGAGCTTGGAAACCAAATACTGAATTGCTTTCAATCGATATTTTAATTGGTGTATTGGACTCAAGAATTCCTGAGTTTAAAATCTTTACTCGTCCTAAATTATAGTCAACAGTATAATCTATCCCCTCTGTTAATTTTATTCCACCAGCTGTAACGGATACTGCTCCTTCCGGCACATTCAAGGCATTTAATGGTATATCTGAACTTATTGATGATTGGTATTCTCCTTGTAAAACAAATCTATTTTTACTCGGAATTTGCTGCGCAGCTGTTTTCGTTGAATCATACAACTCATTAAAGGCAATTCGGTCAACAATAACATTCGGTACATTAACTTGTTGAAGTTTTTGTGCTAAGGTCTGGCCGAAGGGTTCAATAGTGCTAAAGTATACACGTCCATTACGGGTATTAATTGTTCCCCCATTTTCAGCCCTATTACCATTGTAATTTATGGGCACAAAATCAAAAACACCATCTTGAAATGGTTGTTGATTCATATTAATTCTGTCCATTTCAAGAACAGTTACTAACTGTTTATCATCCAACCCTTCATAGGGGAAAAATGGTATGAGAAGTGATGTCTCAGGATTATTGTATAAGAGATTTAATCTAAAGCCTTGTTGATCTACTTGATAAGCTCCAATAGAATACACATTTTTCATCATCAAATCCCAAACTTTATTGGTGGGATTGGTAATGGTAGGTTTTAACATTTTTAAAATCAATGCATCCTGACCTGCAACTCCATCTGTTGAGAGTTCACCAACTTGGAATGTTTTACCTCGATAGGTATATTCATACGCCACCGCCAAAACCTCGTCATTGTTTAATGGAATATTCAAGGAAACATATCCTAGAAGTGCATTGTAAGAGAACTCCTGTTCGGAAAGCTTTCGAGCATTTTCTACTTTTTCATAGTGAATTGCTTGCGTAAAAGGACCGGGAGACGAGCCTTGAGCACTCAAAGTAGGTACGGCATTTTTAAATCCTCGTATAGCTGGCTGATTTGCGGCCCAATCATACAAGCCGTTATTGGTGTTGTCTGGAAAATCAGTGGCTACTAAATTCCCCGGATCTCCCTGGATATTCTCCTGTTTACTTTCCCCAAGATCGGTGAAAGCTAAAATATTCCTAGTGTTTTCTGTATTGTTGGTTCGGTTGGTCAACCATACTTCAATTCGCGTGATATTTACACCTGAAGATACTATTGGTACCGTAGACATCGCTTCATCGTAATGGTCACGATGATAAAAATTCAAGAAATAATGCCTATTTGCTTCATAATTATCTGCTGAAATCAAGAATGGTTGCACTTGCGCTTTTCCTGTGATATTGATTTCTTGACGTTTACCTTTGGAGCTCGCAGCAATTAAATCTACCGTTGCTCTTCCGAATTTTAACTGAGTGTAAGCTCCGAACAAGGTTTGAGAACCTTGAATTAAAGAAGTTGGCAAAGGCATAGAAACGTTACCCAATGCAATTTTCTGCATGATCTGATCTTCGTTTCCGGTGTACTCCAATTTCGAAATATTATCAAAGTCAAAAGCTGCTTGAGTATTGTAACTTGTCCCAATTTTTAATTTGGTTCCTATCTGTCCGACTAAATTTAGCTGGATTTGTTGTTGAAAATCAAATC
>JAHKAT010000074.1 GCA_018825925.1 Bacteroidota bacterium
AAATTAGAGATTTTCGAAAACGGCAATTATAGTAAAACTTGGTTCATTGGCCCGTCAACACAAGACCATTATGGACAAGTTATGCTTCTTGACACCGATAAAGAAGGCAAAAGTGATTTACCTGTTTTAATGAAAGTAAAAGGTTTAAACGGGATCATTGAACCTCGCTTTTTTGCAGACCCGCGAAAATGGCAATGCACCAAAATAATGGGTTTTACTATTGGTGAAATAAAAAAAATAGAGTATCAAAACTTAACAGATTCAGAAAAAAGTTTTTCCATTAAACACGAAGGCTTTCAATTTGAAGTGAGACAAAATGGACGAATGTTACCCGAAGTTGATACGACAAAAATCTTTAGATATCTTCAAAATTTTGGTAGAGTTCATTTTGAAATGCCAAACTATGTATTGTCTGATAAACAAATAGATAGTGTTAAAAATAGTTCACCATTTGCCACGCTTAAAGTTTTTTCGACGAATAAAAAGCCAGTCTTTTTAAAATGTTTTAGAATTGAAGGTGAGCCAATCTTTGATGCTGAAGTAGTGCAATATGTCAACTATGACATGAATCGATTTTGGTGTTTATTGCCAAATGGAGAGCTTGTAAAATGTCAATACTTTGTATTTGATCCAATTTTTAGAGGAGATATCTACTTTCCTTTTGACAAATCGAAATACAAGAACAAAGACGCACTCACCCTCAGTAAGTAAAAGTTCAAACGTAGTTTAGTTTCATTTCAATTAGCCAAAGGAAAACTTTCGTTAATAATTTGTTCAAAAGTTATCTAAATCACCAGAATTAGTAGCGCCAGAGTCCTGCCTTTTGTGCTTATATTTGTTGGTTCAAAAAGTAACGCATTTACATGAATTTCATCGTATCCAGCACAACCCTATTAAAGCACTTGCAAAGTATTTCAGGCGCACTTGGCGTAGGTTCTGCATTGCCAATTTTAGACAATTTCCTTTTCGAAATCCACGATGGAAGTTTACACATATCTGCCTCTGATTTAGAGAATGTTATGAAAACACATATGGAGGTTGAAGCCAATGAGGCTGGTAGAATAGCTATTCCAGCTAAATTACTGTTGGATGTCTTGAAAGTTTTACCCGAACAACCTTGTACCTTCAAAATTGATCCATCTAATTTCAGTATTGAAATTATTTACGATAACGGTAAATCGAAAATGGTTGGTTTTAATCCTGACGATTATCCAAAAACACCGCCAATCGAAGGTAATAAGTCATTAAAAGTTAGTGGTGATATCATTTCAAACGGAATTAATAAAACATTGTTCGCGACAGGAAATGATGATTTACGCCCTGTAATGAGTGGTGTTTTTTGTCAGTTCTCGCCTTCAGACGTTATTTTTGTGGCTACCGATGCTCATAAATTGGTGCGTTACCGTAGAACAGATTCTCAATCAGATGTTTCATCCAGTTTTGTTTTGCCCCGCAAAGCCTTAAACTTATTGAAAACCAATTTGTCAGGAGAAGAAGAAGTATTGATGGAATACAGTGAAACGAATGCGAAATTCACTTTTAATGACATCGAATTGGTTTGTCGTTTAATAGACGGTAAATATCCAAATTACGAGGCCGTTATTCCCAAAGAGAATCCGAATATTTTAACGATAGACCGAGTTCAATTCTTGAATTCTATCAAACGTGTATCTATTTTCTCAAACAAAACAACACATCAAATTAAATTGAAATTGGCAGGAGCTGAACTTTCTCTTTCTGCCGAAGATTTGGATTTTTCAAACGAGGCTAACGAACGATTAACTTGTAATTACAATGGTGATGACATGGAGATTGGTTTCAATTCTCGATTTTTAGTTGAAATGTTAAACAACCTTGAAACACCAGAAGTGCAACTTGCAATGAGTGAACCAAGTCGTGCTGGTTTGTTGACTCCATCTAATTCTGGTAAAGAAAACGAAGATATTTTAATGCTCGTTATGCCGGTGATGTTGAATAGATAAAAAACACAATCATTATACATTTGAAGGGAGTTTTGCTCCCTTTTTTTGTGGACCATTAAAGGTTCATTATCTTTGCACTCGTAAAAAACATACATGAAGAATAAAGAAGCCATTGCAAAACGAAGAACCTTTGGTATTATATCGCATCCCGATGCAGGTAAAACTACACTTACGGAAAAATTACTTCTTTTTGGTGGTGCCATTCAAACTGCCGGTGCTGTAAAAAACAATAAAATAAAAAAAACAGCTACCTCCGATTTCATGGAAATAGAGAAGCAAAGGGGGATTTCTGTTGCTACCTCCGTGATGGCCTTCGAATACCGAAATAGACAAATTAACATTTTAGATACTCCTGGGCACAAAGATTTTGCAGAAGATACTTACCGAACTTTAACCGCTGTTGACAGTGTTATTCTTGTAGTAGATGCTGCAAATGGAGTTGAGGAACAGACCAAGCGTTTGATGGAAGTTTGCCGCATGCGAAAAACGCCGGTAATCATTTTTGTCAATAAATTAGACCGCGAAGGAAAATACACCTTCGACTTATTGGATGAATTAGAATCGAATTTAGATATCAAAGTTCGACCTTTAACTTGGCCCATTGGTATGGGTGATCGCTTTAAAGGGGTTTACAATATTTATCAAAAGAACATTAACCTATTTCAAGCGAGTAAAACCTCAATAGCCACTGAAATCGTTTCCATTGAAGATTATAATGATCCAAAAATGGTTGAATATGTGGGTGAAGCTGCCTTTGAGGAATTGAAAGAAGATTTGGAAATTGTAGAAGGTGTTTACGACCCCTTCGATCGTCAAGATTATTTAAATGGAGACGTTGCGCCGGTATTTTTTGGCTCAGCGGTTAATAATTTTGGTGTGAAAGAAATGCTGGATACCTTCTGTGATATTTCGCCTTCCCCAAGAGGTAGAGATACAGATGCCGGTTTTATAGAACCTAGTGATGAGAAATTTTCTGGTTTTGTTTTTAAAATTCACGCCAACCTAGACCCTAAGCACAGAGATAGAATTGCATTCTTGCGCATAGTTTCCGGGAAATTTGAAAGAAACACATTTTATAACCACGTTCGACTAGAGAAAAAAGTAAAATTTGCCAATCCTACTTCGTTCATGGCACAAGACAAAAGTGTGATAGACGAAGCGTTTCCTGGAGATGTTATCGGTTTGTATGACACTGGGAACTTTAAAATTGGTGATACTTTAACAGAGGGTGGAAAATTCATGTTTAAAGGAATACCGAGCTTTTCTCCAGAGATTTTCATGGAATTGGAAAATCTTGATCCAATGAAATCGAAGCAACTCGACAAAGGAATTCGTCAATTGATGGATGAAGGATTAGCACAGTTATTTATTCAACAACCGGGAAATAGAAAAATCGTTGGTACCGTAGGGCAACTTCAATTTGAAGTAATCGCCTACCGTTTAATTAATGAATATGGCGCCAATTGTCGTTTTGTACCGCGTAATTTGTCTAAAGCCTGTTGGATTACTACCGATAATGATGAACAATTGGAAAAATTCAAAAAGGCAAAATCAAATTATTTAGCAGTCGATAAAGAAGACAACCTAGTTTTCCTTGCTGAAACATCCTTTTTACTCACAATGGCAGAGCAAGATTACCCCGATTTAGTGTTCCACCAAACTTCAGCCTTTAAACTCGAAAAGGCGAACTCTTAAGGTTTATTTGATGAGTAAACTGCTGGCTAAGCGAAGTAAGGTATTTCAAAACACAAATATTTCAAGATTCCATAAGCCTCGGTGAAACTATATTTTTTGAATTTATCAATGCTAACAACTTAAGGTAGCTTTACATCGGAGGTGATGTTATCCACAATATCTTTTAATTAATTCATTAATAAATCTTGAGTCCTCACCTTCTGAAAAAACTATCAAATCAGATTGGAAGAAGGTATTTACAAATTCTGAAATCGCCTTTGAAATGTCCAATAATTTTTTGGCCTCCTCAAATGAAATAAAATTGCTAGAGTCATATTTTTCTGAATGAGCGACTTTTTTATCCCTCCAATTTTTAAGTCTTTTGAGAATGAAATCATCTTCAACTCCTTTGTCTAATGCGCTTTTCACAAAATCTCGAATAGAATAATAAAATAACTCAGGATTGTGCTTATCTAATTCGGAAAATGATATGAATAAATGTTGAAATTTATTGATAAAAGTCGCCCATTGTTTTTCAACTAGAATATGTTTCTGAAATTCCAATTTTTCATTATCGATATCCTCTATCTCTTGCGTTAAACT
>JAHKAT010000075.1 GCA_018825925.1 Bacteroidota bacterium
CTTTTTCAATGCCAATGATAGTTTGTTGAAACCAAATAGTTATTGGATTGTAAATCAATTCAGTTTTAAATAGACATAAAATAAAAAAGAAGGTTCCTAAACCAATTAATCCCCATTCTGAAATTTTTGAGTAATTGTCTTTAGACAACTCCTGACCATTTTTTATAAACTGAAACATTACGTTTTGCTTTTTTCTCCGATCTAATTTGGAGATGAAATAAAACAATAGTAAAAGCGCAGTAATACCAATTGACCCGTCTTTAAGAGAAAGGTGTGAGTTTTGATCATAGCAAAACAACAAGGTAGTTTGAACAATAAAAACGTACTGTATTGCTCTAATCAAGTAACTACTTTGAGGCAATTTACTAAAGGCAGGGAATAAAAGAATCAATGCCAAGCGAAATAATCCCCAAATGAATCCGAAAATTCCCAAGATTATTCCTATTCTAAAAATGAGTTGTAAGGTTTCCACGGTGCAAAGTTCTCAAATTATCTGAATAACTTGTCGAAGTATTGTGAAAACCATTCTTGTTGAAATGAATATATTTACGATTGTAAAAATAAAATCATGTTCAAAATAAAAACACATTTTCATTTCATTCTTTTTCTTGCTCTTGCTCCATTAGGTTTATTTGCGGAAGAAGGAATGTTAATTCCGTCCGTCATTCAAGCTTTTGAATCGGACATGAAGGCGAGAGGTATGAAATTATCAGCTCGGGATATTTATGACGTTAATAACGCGAGTTTAAAAGATGCCATTTTGCATTTCAACGGAGGCTGTACGGCTGAATTGGTTTCGGATAGAGGATTGTTACTTACGAATCATCATTGCGGATACTCTCAAATCCAATCGCATTCTAGTTTGCAAAACGATTATTTGAAAAATGGCTTTTGGGCGAAAAATTTAAACGAAGAATTGCCGAATAATAGTTTATACGCGGCTAGAATGGTGCGAATAGATGATGTTACAAAAGCAATCATGTTTGGCATCAACGAAGGAACACCTGAGGCAGAAAGGCGACAAAAAATTGCGGAAAACTCAAAGAAAATTATCGAAGATGCTCAACGAGGTTCGGAGTACAAAGCTGAAATTAAAGAATTTAACTACGGGAATGACTATTACATAATTGTAAAAGAGATTTTTACGGATGTGCGTTTGGTTGGAACTCCACCTAATGCGATCGGTAAGTTTGGTGGTGATACCGATAACTGGGTTTGGCCCCGTCACACAGGCGATTTTTCTGTTTTTAGAGTATATGCTGGAAAAGACAATAAACCTGCTGGATATAGTAAGGAGAATGTTCCATATAAGCCTCTTCATTATTTGCCTATTTCAATGTTGCCTAGAAAAAGTGGTGACTTTACGATGGTGTATGGGTTTCCTGGTACAACAGAACAACATGTAGTTTCGGCACAAATCAAGCATATTGTCGAAAAAGAACGACCTGCACGTGTGCAAATGAGAGAAAGTGCTTTGTCGGTAATTGATGCAGGAATGCGTTCTTCTGACGAGGTTCGAATTAAATATTCGGCAAAGCAAGCAAGAATTGCAAATGCCTGGAAGAAATGGATCGGTCAAATTGATGGTTTGGTTTCCTTGGATGCTGTTCAAGTAAAAAAAGATTATGAAGCCAAATATGTAAAAAGAGCTGAAACGAATTCAAGTTGGTCAAAATATGCAACTATAGTTGATAAAATGAACCGTTTGATGATTGAAAATAGTAAGGTCGATTATGAATATGCAGTAATGGTGGAATATTTAACGATTGGCCCCGAAATATTTTCTTTGGCAAGAACCTTTGCTGGTTTAGAAAAGGAAATTGAGGATGGCTTAACAGGTGAGGCTTTAGCTTCAAAAAAAGTAGCGTTACAAAGTTCAATAGAAGGTTTTTTTAAAAACTATGATGGCGGAATTGATCAAAAAATATTCCAAAAGGTTTCAGAAACGTATATCAAGTTGCTGGGTGAACAAGGTATTCCTGAAGAACTGAGAAATATCGACTTGGCAAAATATACTCAAAAACTCTACGATAAATCGTTTTTAACGGATAAAGACCGAGCTCTTTCAATGCTGGGTAAATTGAACTCAAAAAAAATCAAGAGCCTGAAAAAAGATGCTGCTTATAGTTTATATAAAGGAGTCTTAAATCAATTAATTACTTCTGTTTTACCAAAATACAGAGTTTTCAACCAACAAATGGAAGAATCATTAAAGGTGTATGTTGAAGGTAAATACGTCATGTTTCCAAATGAAAAACACTGGGCGGATGCAAATGGAACATTAAGAATTACATACGGAGCTCTAGAGGGTAGTTCACCAACAGATGGCATGATGTACACCGAGCATACAACCACCGATGGTATATTAGCGAAACATCGCACTGGTAATGCTGATTTTGAATTGCTTCCAGATATGGTGGAAAAATTTAAACAAAAAGATTTCGGGCCGTACGCTCAAGACAATGAGTTATGGGTCTGTTTTTCTGGCTCAAACCATACTACAGGAGGAAATTCTGGCTCGCCTGTTATCGATGGGGAAGGACGATTGATGGGATTAAATTTTGATCGTTCTTGGGAAAGCACCATGAGTGACTATATGTTTGATCCAGACCGATGTAGAAATATTGTGGTTGATATTCGTTACGTTTTATGGGTAATGGATAAATACGCCGGAGCAACACATCTCGTTGATGAAATGAAATTAGTCAAGTAAAGAAAGTCCCCACCACAAGTGGGGATTTTTATTTGGCATAAGAATTGCATAAATGCAGTAACCCTAAAATGTGTATTATGCGTAATTATACTCTTTTTTTCTTCTGTTTTTTGCTTTTTACAAGCATTGCACAATCGCCCACTTTTGACGCCAAATTTTCTGACATTGAAAATGAGCTGACTGAATGGGACGCTGTCAGAGGCAAATGGTTAAGTGCATCTCTTAAATCAATGTCCAATCAAGAGGCAATTCCAGACAGGAACTTTCCAGAAGACTTTTCTCCAAATGAAATGCTTTCTTTGGTGCCACCAAATAAATTGCAAAGAATTAATGAGATTGCGAGACAAAATTCTACCAACAACAGAGATTTATTAGAATCGGATAGATGGAGTCGCCTAGAGCAATATACTTCTCGACCTTCTTGTTCGCCTGTTATGGCCAGAACATACGGAGACCCGCATTTAAAATCGTTTGACGGTGCGCAATATTCCTTTCAAACTGTGGGAGAATTTATAATGACTAAATCTAGTAATGGTCAATTCGAAGTGCAGACAAGACAGAGACCTGAGGGAGATGATTTTAGTTTAAACTCAGCAGTTGCAGTACAAATGAGTGGAGATCGGATTGGTTTTTATCCCGGCAATATGCCTGATGGGTCGGATGCCGATGTTCGAGTGAACGGACGATCTGTTCATTTAACTGATAAAACGTATTTTCTGCCGAAAGGAGGAACTATTCGTAAAACAGGAAAAAACATATTGGTTGTAGCTCCAACAGGTGAAAAAGTAAACTTGGATATTTCTGGTTTAAGAAATAATCCATTTATCAATTTAGCCATAGAAGTATACCCATGCGCAACAACATCATACACCGGTGTTCTGGGAAATGCAAACGGAAATAAAAACGATGATTTTGCCGTTTCTGGTCGCTCTGGTGATCGTTGGGGAGGAATGGGTGATGAACAATGGTCTGATCGTTTCGAACGAGAGAGATTAGTCTTTTTAGCCAATGATTTTGCAAATCAATGGAGAGTGAACAATATGAATAGCTTGTTTGAATATAGAGTAGGACAAAGCACGGCAAGTTTCACAGATTATAATTTTCCAAAAGTGCATCGTACAATAGATGATTTGCCTACTTCTCAAAGAGAGCAAGCCGAAAGAAGGTGTCGACAAATGGGAATGACTGGTAGAGAATTGAATGCTTGTATATATGACCAGGGATTTTTAAATATTCCACCAACTCCAAAACCCGTTATTACTGATAGGACCAAAAATGTCGTACTTGGAAGAGTTGATAAACCTGCACCAAATGTTAACCCACCAATTGTAGCGCCAGATAGAAAGTTAGAAGACGTTAAAAACGAGGGCAACAATGGAGGTGTTTTAACTCGACCAGTTTCGGATAAAGAACCTACAATGGAAGCAGTTGGCAGTGAAGAAAAAAAATCTTCTGATAGGATTAATGTGGATTCGAAACCAAGAAGAGAGGTAGGAGAACCTAAAAAAGAACCGATTCGAGTGCCAGACGTAAAGAAAGAAGCGCCAGTTTGGGGACAACCAAAGTCAACGCCAAGACCGGAATCGAAACCAAAAGCACCTTCAGCCCCAGTTCATAATATACCAGATATCCCATCTAATCCTAAGCCGAAAGCACCACCTGCTAGAAGCACTCCAGTTGTAAGTCCACCCACCAAAGTGACACCACCACCTGCGAAACCTGCAGGAATGCCTTTGAAAAGAGGAGGAGGAATAGATTAAAAATAAAGTCAAAAAAAAATCGGAGGTGACTCCGATTTTTTCTTTTAAATATGTAATGCTCTTTTTTCAAAGGCATCAAGTGCTGCTTCCTTAATTGCTTCTGAATAAGTTGGGTGTGGGTGACAAATCCTAGCGATATCTTCTGCAGAAGCACGATATTCCATGGCGACAACAGCCTCCATAATAAGATCTGCTGCACGAGGTGCAATCATGTGAACACCTAAAACTTCATCTGTTTCGCTATCGGCAATTACCTTAACCAAACCGGCTGTGTCCATACTAGCCCGAGCACGGCCTAATGCTTTAATAGGGAACGAGCCTACTTTAATTTCACGACCTTCTTTCACTAATTCAGCCTCTGTTTTACCAACAGATGCAACTTCTGGCCACGTGTAGACAACACCTGGTATTAAATTATAATTCATATGTGGTTTTTGTCCAGCCATATGCTCAGCGACAAAAACACCTTCTTCTTCTGCTTTATGAGCTAACATTGCGCCGCGTACAACATCACCAATTGCATAGATGTTAGGGGTGCTAGTTTGTAAATAATCATTTACTTCAACTTGTCCACGGTCAGTTATTTTAACTCCGGCAGCTTCAGCGTTCAATCCATCTGTGTAGGGTTTTCTACCTACAGCTACCAAACAATAATCAGCTTCAAAAGTAACTTCTACTTCCTTTTTATTAAGGGCTGTGATAATTACTTTGTCACCTTTATTGACGACACTTTTAACGCGATGCTCCAAGTGAAACTTAAATCCTTCTTTCTTTAAAACCCGAGTTAATTCTTTACCCATCGTTTCATCCATCGTTGGAATAATACTAGAGGCAAATTCGACAACTTCTACTTGAGTGCCTAATCTTCCGAACACAGAACCTAATTCCAAGCCAATTACACCGCCACCGATGACAATCATTTTTTTAGGAATTTCCTTTAAACTTAGGGCCTCAGTTGAAGTAATAATTCTTTTTTTATCCGGTTCCATACCAGGAAAGAAATTTGGTTTTGATCCGGTAGCAATTATTGTTTTTTTAGCTTCAATTTCAGTTACTTTACCGTCCTGATCCTTAATACTAATATGTGTTGAATCTTTGAAAGAACCAAGTCCGTTAAAAACGGCGATTTTGTTCTTATCCATTAAATATTTAATGCCGTTGCAAGTTTGTTCTACAACTTCATTTTTACGTTTAATCATTTGCTCAATATTCGGCCGAACATTATCGACATCAATACCATGTTCAGTAAAGTTATGAGTCGCATTATGAAAATGTTCTGAGGAATCCAAAAGTGCTTTTGACGGTATACATCCAACATTTAAGCAAGTTCCGCCTAGAGTATTGTATTTCTCTATTATGGCCGTCTTCATTCCTAATTGAGCAGCACGAATGGCTGCAACATATCCTCCGGGTCCTGATCCGATAATGGCTAAATCAAATGATTCCATGTTTTTTTGAATTTGGCTACAAATGTAGCAAGAATAATAGGTGTTAAACAAAAAAGACCGCTCAAACGAACGGTCTTTTTTATGATTTATTTGAATTTTATTGTTTGATGAATTTGGTAGTCTCTGTTTGTCCACCAGCGTTTAAGCGAACAATGTATGTCCCTCTTTGCAAACTAGAAGCATCAATAGAGTATGTGTGTTCACCTTTAGATACTTTGTTTAAGTCTATAGATTTCACCAAAGCACCTGTTACTGAATAAACTTGAATTGTCACTTTAGCTTCAGTATTCAAAGAATAAGAAATTGAAGTGTTATTGCTTGTTGGATTCGGGAACATTTTTAATTTGTTCTTTAAAACTTTTTCCGACTTCGCATTGTTTTCACTCAATCCTAAAACTGAAGCTGAAGACCAAATACCTCTACCAAATGTTCCAATGTAAATTTCACCTGGTCTGTTGTTTCCTTCAGAAAAAGATCTCCAGTTTTGACGAACTTCGTAAACCGGCGTACCTTCAAAGCCATTTGAATTATACGACCAAGTTGTACCTCCATTATCAGATGTAAACACCCCACTTGAAGTACCTACAACCAATAAATCAGAATCTTCGCGATCTATGATACCGTCATAAACAAATGGTGAGGATGAAGGAAGAAGTGGCATTAAATTGTTAAATGTTGGATTGGTTGCCAATGCATTTAATGATCTTTTCATTACAGAATTACCAGGCATCACAATTAAATCATTTGCATTGTTTGGATTCAAAGCAATACCTTCGGATGTGCCGACGTAAACTTCTTTAGTACTGATTCCAGTTGGCGGGGTAGGGCTACCTAGACCACCATGATATCCCACTCTACTTGCAAAGTCAGATTCAGAAGTATAGACTCCTAAACCATCAATTCTATTCACTTTAGCGCCAGTAGAAATAAACATGCTTGACAGATCTCTCGTGAATTCCATGTCAATTGAACTAAAAACGTTACCACCAAGATTTTTAGCGATCAACACCCAAACTGGGTTTGATTTTGATAATCTCAATGCGTCTCTTGTTCCCCAAACTTCACCACCATTTGCAGCTGTGTAGATCACCAACCAAGATTGGAATGGATCAGGAACTCTCAAAGTATCCCAAGAAATAGCATATCGAACTGAATCGAAGCCCAATTCAATCACTTTATTACTTTGGCTGTTTTTTGCAAAATACCATTTGTAAGTATCTACACTTTGAACAACTACAGTTTGAGTTCCATTAGGAAAATCTACATAAAGTGAATCGTTTACTAGTGGAGGGTACTGTTGAGATGCTGATGCATACGGCGTGTAATTGTAATTATCCAAATAAACCAATTGTTGATTTATTTTGTTAACAACCGAATACCTTGTTTCAGTCAAAGCTGGAAAATAATTAACGGTATCGTCAAAGTACAGATTAATTGGTGCATTAAAAGTAATAGTGTCACCCGTTGATGCACTTGCAACACGTACTTTAGAATTAATTGAATAGTCTTTCTTCGGGAAAAATGTAATAGAGTCTTTTGAATCTAAATCATAGTTTTCAGCCAAGAACATTTCAGTGTGAAATGGAAATGCTGCCGAAGATGAACCTACTGTTCCATAATTTGTTGGATATGGAGGGCTAAATGCGCCGAACGATTTACCACCATCCGCAGAGCGTGACAATGCATTGTAATAAATTGTAGAGAACATAACTTTAGGGTTAAAGAATGAAATCTCACATTCAAAACCATCACCACCATTTACCTCAACAAATTCTTTATAAGTATTACCTTGGTGGTTATTATAAAGTGTACCGTTATCTTGAGCACCACCCATCACAGAACCATCTCTGTCAAATGCAATACCATAGAATTGAGTTACATTATAACCTCTATTCGCAGGATACCAACTAGCACCGAAATTTCCAGAAATTCCTATTCCACCATCGTTACCAACATACAAACGATTGGTGTTATCCCATTTCATTTCGTGGTTATCAGCATGGACATATTTAGGGTTGGTTGGTTGTAAAAACCATTGAGATTGTTTTTCAAATCCACCAGATACTGGGTTGGAAGTTTGTTGTTTCCACTTCCAGATATCGATACCTCCAATTAGTATTGATTCAGTGTCATCAGGACGAACAGATACAATACTATTATAAGTTCCTTGGTTTCTATAAATATCCAAGTTAGATGGAGTGCCAGAAGCGCCTATAAATTTAGACCAATTTTGCCCGTTATCAGATGAAACATGCATTCCTGCCAAGTTACCTGTTGTTCTAACAGCATATATGGTGTATTTTCCAGCAGTATTTTTAATTGGTGAGATTGCGTATTCAATTCTCTGGCAATTTGACTCAACTTGATTTGAGCCAGACCCCGTTTTATTTGAGAAAGTCGCTCCACCATCTGTAGATACAAAAGTATTTAATACTCCATTACTTGCTACAAGAACGGTTCCATCTTTTGAAACTTGAAGGCTATTTACAGAACCAGAAATACCAGCAGGATCAGTCGCTAAGCTTGTAGCCCCAAAAACCCATTTCTTCATACCTTGATTGGTGGCCATGAATAAAGTATTGGAATTATCCGCACAACCAATTTCAGTTACTTTGTTAAAACCTGTAGTTCCTGGGACAGTATTCCATGTGGTTCCAAAATCTGTGGTGTAAAATACTCCGTTACCATTCCAGCCTTCGTTTGAAGAACCTGTTGCAACGAAAATTGCACCGTTTTGAGTTTGAGCCATGGATGAAATAAACTTTGAACCAGGATAAGATTCAATTTTTGTCCATTGATTTGCTCTAGTTGTAGAAACAAATAAACCACCAGAAACAGATCCAGCAAAAATTCTATTGATGTTGGTCCGATCTATTAAAACAGCTCGTGTACGTCCACCAATATTATCCGGTCCTTGTTCAGTCCAGTCTAAATTGATTGCTTTGTTTTGAGGTGCATTGGCCACTGCTTTTTCAATAGCTCGTAACTTTTCATCGGATATTTTTTCTCCGGTTTCGGCGTCAAAATAACGAGCTTCAAGCCACTTCTGGGCATCCTCTGCTGATTGGTTTTTCAGGAATGTTAAATCATTCTTTTCATAAGCACCTTTCTCGTTGAATACAAATGTGGAAGCCACTACCAAGGCGGTAACGGTAACCAATCCAATTGATCCAAATAAAATGAATTTGCTTCTTTTCATACTTATTGTTTAATGTCAATTATGCTGTTATAGAATTAGCGAGTGCCAAATTACAAATAAAAAATTAAGTTTAATTAGCAAAAATTCAAGATTAACATCTAAAATTTTTTTTCGCTACTAGCAAATTTAAGTGGTTTTTAAATATTGACTA
>JAHKAT010000004.1 GCA_018825925.1 Bacteroidota bacterium
CTTGTCTTTGGGTTTCTTTATTGGCTTCATATTTTGCCCGTAGATCAGAATTGTACTTTTTATTTTCAGAATACTTTGTGTTTAATTCCATTCTGATTTCTTGTTCCCGGGACTTCAAAGAGTCAATATCTGGTTTTTTGACTTCTGTTAGGTCGATGTCACCATACATTTTGATCTTTTGCCGTAGCTCTCTGGCTTTTAACTCAAGTTCACCATTTTCTTTTTTCAGGTCGGAAATATCAACCCCGAAAATCTCAAGCAGGAATTTTGCTTTGTCGATTTTGTTCATTTTTCGGAAATAATTTTGATCGAGTAGAAACGGATTAACATAATTAGCCAGTTCATTGACAATTTGACCTTTAACGAGTTCACCGTCTCGAACGAATTCAATTTGTCTGCTTTTGACTTCATTTTCTTTTGATCGATACCATTCACGTTTGATATAACCATTATCAAGTTCGAGTTTTACAAAGGCTTCTTTTTCTCCATGTCGGATTAAGTCTTTTGAGAATCCACCGCCGAAAAGTAATTTGATACTTTCGAGAATGGTCGTTTTCCCCTGGCGGATGTCACCGTAAAAAATAATTAACGGTTTGTTGATTTCAATTTCAATGTCGGTTAATATACCGATGTTTTTTACTGTTAACTTTTTTGCTTGCATGATTATAGCTCCTGTTTAGTTTTTTTTATATTTTTGAATCCGCTCTGAGACAAGTTGTTTTGCACTGCAAAGCGCTTTTTCAATTAATTCAATTATTTCTGGGTCTCTATAAACGATTTTGATAAATGGCTTTAAATCAGGATGATAGGAAAAAAATATATTATACTTTCTTTCAGTTACCATCATTTCAAATTGCATCTGTTTTTGATAATTCGATGGGATATTGTCTGACAAAATATAATCTATATGGGTTGAATATTTAGGACATTTAACTTGAATTAAACCATCGTCATCAATTAAAGAATCGGGAGAGCAGCCGATCCATTTGTCGAGTTCAACATAACCGACTCGTTGTGTTTTATTAAACGTCATTAACTCATAGGCTTTTAGCGCTTCTGCTTCTAATTCAATTCCACGTTCCATCCATTCATTTGAAAAGCTTTCAGGACGATTACCGACGATTCGTTCAAATACAATTCGATTAATAAGGTTGTTATATCCTGCGGTTGACGATTTCATAAGTAATTCGGCTGCTGTCGAGGCTCCGAAATGACCTAATTTTACTTGAAACCATTCATCGGTATTTTGTTCTATGTCGTAATAGTATTTGCTCATAGTTGCACCCCAAGTTTTTTGGCTATTTTTTGAGCAAAATCAATATTGAGTTGACCCTTTTCTTTTGCGATTCTGCATTCTTGTTTTATTTGTTCTTTGTCTGTGCCATTATATTTACTTAATTCAGAAATTAACTTTTTTGTCAAATGGTCAACAATTTTTTCTTCTGTCACTTGCTCTGCTTTAATAAGTGGTTGATATTGATCTTCAAATTCTCGATTAAGATCACGACCAAAAGCTTTTCCGATTGACAAGCAAGCATTACGAAAACATTCTGCTTTTAAATGCGGAAAATCTTTTGTAAGAGTATTTTTGTATTTTTTAGAAATATCAATAATTTCAGCACCTTTTTCCATTTGAATCATTACGGCTCCGGCTCCGATTCTTGTTATCCAAGTTTTAAATGTCGGATGAAAGTATCTTAGTTCAAGACTTCCGACGATTTCATTTGCGATATTCTGATAAGAAAAATTAGTTGTTTCCCACAATCCAAAAAACATTTCATCAAGAGTCATTTCTAAAAAAGAGATAGGCAAATACTTTGAATTATTTGCAAGTTTATTTTGCCTTATTTCCTGTTGGGATGGTTTTTTGTGTAAAAGAGTGAGGAAATTTTGAGATTTAACACGTTGATTATTTTCTACAATCTCAAGTTCTTCATTTTCTTTGATGATTGCTGGTAGATTATTCAATGCTGTTCTCCTTGTTGTTAGTCAATCCAAATATCATTGCTATCTATTTCTAACCAGGGCTTTGTTCCAGTTTCTTCAAAGAACAATTCTCTTTCAATTTCAACCTGTTTTTTAAGACAAAAGTAACATTTGCAGTCTACCGGGTGAGAAAAATAAAAATTATAAAGTTGCTCCTCCATCTTCATGTTGCGGATCTCCCTGGTTGAAATACTTGTTGTGTGCGATTAGTTTGTATATATAATAATCTCTTAGTGTTAAAAAGCCTGTGTCTTTTTTTCTTGTTTCGTAATATTTGCAGGCTTCTATGAGATCATTTTCATTTATTATTAATTTTGGGGCTTCTTGTTGCTGGTTCATGGTGTCCCCTACTATAAATTAACAGCTTAATATTATGTGGCTAATCCTTCAAGTCCAGTCGATCCTGCTATTGCATAGCCACGTCCTTTGTCATCTTTTGACAATTCACCATCTACAATATCCGAAAAATGTGCTGCGATATTCCAAATTTTGTATGCTGGAAATAAAAATTGCCGTATCAACTTATCTTTATATTTCACTTCAATCAAGGCATCGCCTTCCGATTCTTCCGTGTCTTTCAAATACCATGCTTTGACATTAAAATCTCTGTCATCAATATCAAATTCCGGCTTTTCATTTTCTTTTTCTCTGTTCATTGTTTTCTTCTTATTTTATAGACGTTTGTTTGGTGTCTCATGCCGTTAATGACATCCTGTTTGCCCTTAGTCAGTTGTTAAGTATTACTTAATTATGATTCTTTGATTAATGCAGGGCATAATCCTATTTTTACTTCATCGTGTGGAGTGTTGCAATGTTTACACGGATTACCTTCATGGGCGAATTCTTCACGTTTTGGTCCGCCATGAATAGGACAAGCTAATCCAGGGACATATCCACCATATTTGCCATCAAAACGTATTTGTTGCCCTACGTGTCGATTGTACCATGATTCTCCTGGTGGTCTAAAACCGTATGCGTCATTGTCGCAAAATCCAGCAGGCATTCCACCTGACCACATAGGTACAGAACATTTTCCAACGCCGTTTGTTAATTTTTGATGGTGATCATTTAAGCTTGACATTTAATATCTCCATTTAAGGATTACTTAATAATTAAGCCACAAAACAC
>JAHKAT010000076.1 GCA_018825925.1 Bacteroidota bacterium
CATTTTGTATACTCGTTTCTTAGTTCGGAAATCATTACTTTCATTTCAGAATAAACTTCTTTGGTCAAAACACACTTCGTTCCACCGTTCAATGTTAAATTCTGACCGGATTTTTTTACTTGTGTTTCTGTATAAGTACAATCCATTCGTTCATACAAGGTTAATATATCCCCCATATCTTCAACGATACCTGTAACTGATTCATTTTCTTGATAATCCAACAAATAGGACATTAAATTTTCAGCTACTAATTTTTGATCCGCAATAAACTCGTTTATTTTAGTACTCTTATTAAATCCATATGATGATTGTAAGGTAATATTCATTGTTTCGAGCCAACCACCAAATAAAATCAATCCTAAATCAGCTCCTTTATTTGAAGTAATCATTTGGTCAAAGGCATTTATATAGTACTTATCGGCCATTAAAAATAGTGAATCAGCAGATTGATTTGGTTTTGTAATGGATTCGAGCAATTTATCACTGAGTAAGTTTTGCATACCCAAATCATTTGACAAGGTTCTTAAAACAGCTAAGTAATTAACAATCTGTCCTTTTCTCGACTTACTAGCAAGATAAGATGCGTCTGCTGCATAAGAACCAAAAACAATTAATCTTCGTTTTTGTGTATTATATAGATATACATCATTTGGAGACAAAAGATTGTTAAATACATCTGCCCCATCTAACTCTCTTAATCTATTTAGCTGTTCAGAGGGAGAAGGAATATTATAGAACGTACGAATAATGTCCTCATTGGTAACATTATTTTCCTTTATACTTTCACTTACCTTTTTTTCCTTTGTTGTCTGTTTACAAGAGAAAAGTGCCAGCAACACTAATAGAAGAGTTATTTGAGAGAGGTTAAGCTTCATTAATTATTAATTTTCTTGGTTAAAGACGCTATTAATTTAGCTAGATTTTCTGAAACAGGAAACAAAGGCATTCTCATTGTGTTATTCATCAATTGCATTTCTTTTAACGCTTCCTTCACTCCACCTGGATTTCCTTCAGCAAAAAATAACTGTGTAATTTCAAATAATTCATAATGCAACTTTCGTGCCTTTTCTAATTCACCTTTTTTAGATAGTGATACCATATTGGTGAATTTTGCGGGGAATGCATTCGATACCACGGAGATAACTCCATCAGCTCCAGCAGCCATCAAAGGCATAGTTATAGCATCATCTCCGGAAAGTACACCAAAACCATTTGGACGTTGACGAATAATATCCATTACTTGCTCCATATTCCCCGACGCCTCTTTGATTGCTACAATATTATTTACCGTTGCAAGTTCCAAGGTGGTATCCACACTCATATTGGAACCAGTGCGACCTGGAACATTATACAAGATTATAGGTAAGTCAGTATTTTTTGCAACTTCCTTGAAGTGTGCTACTATCCCGTTTTGAATTGGTTTGTTGTAATATGGAGAAACAGATAAAATACCGTCAACTCCTTTCGGGACTTTCTTCAACTTCTCGCAAACGTCGACAGTATTGTTACCACCTAATCCAAAAACAATCGGTTTTACACCCTTATTTTCATCAATTACTACCTTTAATATTTCCAACTTTTCCTCCCAAGATAAGGTTGGAGATTCTCCCGTAGTACCTTGTACAACAAGAAAGTCGATACCTTCATTTATTTGAAAGCGAATAAATTTACGTAGGGCGTCAAAATCAATAGAGAAATCTGATTTGAAAGGTGTAACAAGAGCCGAGCCAGCTCCGAAGAATGGATTATTCATTTTTGTTCTTATTTAAATGCTATTTTTTGAATCGTTTCTGTTGTAAAATTAGTCATGTCTATTATTTCCTTTTCATTGGAATTTATTCTAATCGCGCACTCTATATCTTTCGAAACGTTCGATCCAATTTTGAGTCGTGATTTATTTTTGTTCAAAATTCTAGTTAATTTTTTAGAAACTTCTCCAAAGGTCATAATAGAATCATACGATTCTTTTAAGATACCTTTGATTTTCTTATTCTTTGGTTGTCCGAACAAATTGATTTCTTTTTCGCTCAGAGAATAAATATGATCCGTCTCGTTGTTCAATTTATTTGCTTCTATTGAAATATAAAGAATAAAAGTAATGGATTTAAATTCAAAATTTTTTTTCATTAATTTAATCCACTTTGTCGTCGAGGCCAAAGAGGTGAATAAATCACCGTTTACGATTACTAACAAACTATTTCCAGTATACTTCATATTATTGACTAACAATCATTTTAGAGAAGATCTTTTCATCGATAATTTCTACATTTAATTCCTTCGCTTTATTCAGTTTGGAGGGTCCCATATTTTCACCTGCGACAACATAATTTGTTTTCGAGGATATACTTGATGCCACCTTGCCCCCATTAATTTCAATCAGTGCCTTCAGTTCATCTCTCGAATAAAGGCTAAAAACCCCTGAAACAACGAAGATTTTTCCCTTTAATTGATCTGTAGAATTTTCTACTTGAATCGATTCTAGTTGTAAACCTGCCTTTTCTAGTTTTTCAATAAATTTTAAATTACGATCTTCCAAAAAGTAATTTTGAACTGAAATTGCTATCTTTTCTCCTATTTCATCCGTTGCAACCAATTGATCAAAACTAGCTGTTTTCAAGTTGTCCAAGTTTCTAAATTCTTTGGCCAATTTTTTAGCTATCGTTTCTCCAACAAATCGTATTCCCATTGCATACAAAACTCTTTCAAAGGGTATTGTTTTAGACTTTTCAATTCCAGCAATTAAATTATTTCCCGATTTTTCTGCCATTCGATCTAAACGGACTACTTGGTCAAAGGTTAAAGAATACAAATCGGCAGCATCTTTAACTATTTCATTTTCAACCAATAAATCAACCGTCTCCGCACCTAAACCATCAATATCCATTGCTTTTCTGGAGATAAAGTGCTCAATTTTCCCTTTTATTTGAGGTGCACACTCTAAATCATTCGGGCAAAAGTGATGTGCCTCGCCTTCTCGTCGAATTAGTTCTGTTTTACATACAGGACAATTAGAAATGTATTCAATCTTTCTTTCTGTCTCTCTTTTTTCTAAAGAAACTCCAACAATTTTTGGGATAATTTCCCCTCCTTTTTCAACAAAAACAAAATCCCCCTCACATAATCCCAGTTTTTCAATTTGATCTGCATTGTGTAAGGATGCTCGCTTAACAACCGTTCCACCTAAGTTAACGGGCTCCAGATTTGCTACAGGTGTAATTGCGCCCGTTCTGCCTACTTGAAAATCTATACTATTTAGTTTTGTCAAAACTCTTTCAGTTTTGAACTTATAGGCAATTGCCCATCTTGGCGACTTTGCTGTAAAACCTAGTTCTTCTTGCGCAGAAAAATCATTTACTTTGATCACGACACCATCTATTTCAAAAGGTAGCGTTGATCTATTTTCATCCCAATGATTTATAAAATCCATGATTCCTTCAATGGAATCCGTTTTTCGTATAAAATCTTTTTGAACCTCCGGAATTTTAAACCCCCAATCTCCTGCCTTTTGAACACTTTCAAAGTGACCTAACATTGGTAAATCTGTCCCGTATACGCCATATAAAAAGCAATCCAAACCTCGTTCAGCAACTACCTTAGAATCCTGAAGTTTTAATGTACCCGAAGCAGAGTTTCTAGGGTTTGCAAAAACCGCCTCACCTTCCATTTCTCGACGGGCGTTGAGCGCATTAAACTTTTCCAGTGGAAAAAAAATTTCACCCCTTATCTCAAAATCCTCAGGAAAATCTCCGTGCAAAACCAAAGGAATGGTCTTGATCGTTTTCACGTTGGCCGTAACAAGCTCACCCTTCGTTCCGTCTCCTCTTGTTACAGCTTCTGTTAGTTTACCATTTACATAACGAATTCCGATTGCAACACCATCGTATTTCAACTCGCAAACAAATTCTATTTTTTGATCCGTAAACTTTTTCAAACGCGTTTCCCAATCAATAATCTCTTCTTTAGAATAGGTATTGGAGAGAGAAAGCATAGGGTATCTATGCGCAACTGTTTTAAACTTTTTTGTAATATCGCCACCAATTCTTTTGGTTGGACTGGCATCATCTGAAAATTCTGGATGGTCTTGCTCTAATTTTTGGAGTTCAGACAACATTTGATCAAACTCGAAATCGGAAACTTCAGAAGTATTTTGAACATAATACAAATGATTCAATCGATTGATTTCCTTACGGATATTTTCAATTTTTAATTGTACAGATTGTTCTTTCATTTTATTTCACCGCTTTGATCATTCGATTTTTTCCCTGAAGATCTTGTCGGACCTCCAGATTACGATAGCCAAATTTACTCAATATTGCGATGACATTATCAGTATAGTCTTCATGGATTTCCACATACAAATGTCCATTGTTTTTCAAAAACGCAAGTCCTTTTTCTGCAATCCGTTCATAAAATATAACAGGAGAATCATCAGGAACAAACAAGGCCATATCAGGCTCAAAATCAACCACTTTAATATCCATGCTTGTTTTTTCCGATTCTGGAATATACGGCGGGTTGCTCACCCAAACATCGTACTCCATCAATTTCGGGCTCCAATCTTCCAGAATATTGGCTTTGTAATTAATTATTTCAAGATTTAAATTCTTACTATTTAACTCTGCAAGCTCCAAAGCATGGTCAGAAAAGTCAAGACCTTCGACTCTACTTTCAGGAAAATTAGCCTTTAAGCTTAAGGCGATACAACCAGTGCCTGTGCAAAGGTCTAAGAAAGTCAGATTACGTTTATTTTTAAAATCTTCATTGATCCAATGCACTAACTCTTCCGTTTCAGGGCGCGGTATTAGGGCAGACTTTGAGCAGAAAATTTGGAGGTCACAAAACTCTGTTTTACCTAAAATATGTTGAAGCGGTTCATTCAATTTTATTCGCTCAATTGCTTTTTCAATGCTCGTTATCGCTTCTTTGGTTAGATCTTTATCTTCGACTAAAATTACTTGGGAAAAAGGCACTTCACTAAATTCCGAAATCAATGATCGAAAAACGAAATTCGCCTCCCTTTCAGAATCAAGACATTCAATGAGTTCCTGCTTAATTTTTTGTAAATAGATTTTGCTCATTGTTTCAAATGATTTCGGATTGCATCCGATTAATGCATTCTAAAATAATGCACATAAGAAAAGCCAACTGAAATGTACGTTACATTCGTGCTGAAGTCATCTTTATTATAACCTGAATTTGATTTCAAACCTAAATAATTCGGTCGAAAACCAAAACCATAGGTCGCAAAAGAAAAGTTGAATTTAAAAGCTGTTTGTTCGTCACTAACCAAAATCAAACCAATGACGGGCTCCACGTAAGTTGAATTAACTCTATAAGGATCCACTCCATTTTCACGATTCAAATTGGTCGAAATAATGTTCTCGGCATAGCCAACTTTCACAGAAAAATCGGTCCCAAAGCTTGAAGAATGAAATTTTTCATGTCCTAACTTAATAAAAACGGCAGGAGTATGCATTCCGCCAAAAAGTGGTTCGGCGACTTTAAATTCATTCACATTGAA
>JAHKAT010000077.1 GCA_018825925.1 Bacteroidota bacterium
TAATACAGGCACAACAACTGCTTGGTCTACAATTATTTGATCGCATAAAACGTAGAGTTGATTTCGAACAATTTCGTCACTTTCCTTAATCGCTTGATTTAGAATTTGGTCAAATTCGCGGTTGACAAAACGAAAGGAGTTGATTGTGGTATTGCGTTTTCCAATATTTCCGCTGTAAAATAAACTCAAGAAGGTTTCTGGGTTTGGATAATCGGCAATCCACCCGGCGCGCCATATTTTTGCTCTACCATCGCCAATGGCTTGGTCCCTTTCAGAAATATTACAAATTCGGATACTTAATTTTAAGTTCAGTTTTTCATTGATTTGGTTCATAAAACCCTCTGCCATTTTGTAATTTGGTGTGCCTTCCGGCGCATTTACCCAGATTTCCAAAGGTGGAAAGTTGCGTCCGTTTGGATAGCCAGCAGCAGCTAGAAGTTGTTTGGCTTTTTCAACATCCACTATAATTGATTCTACATCGTCGTTAGGGTAAAAATCGAGAGGAGGTATAAATCCGTTTACAGACGGCCATCCTTCACCCCCCATGTTGTTATTCACAATTTCTGTACGGTCGACAGCAAGGTTAAACGCCTGCCGTACTCGGGGATCTCGAAACTCTTTGCTTTCACAGGCAAAACCCATGTACATAACACTCATACTCGGCCCACTTAGTACGCGGTGTGGAACATTTTGACCTTTTTGCGCATCCTGCAAAGAACCCAAAAGAAAATTAATTTGATCTACTGGAATGTCGAGAACGCAATCTATTTTTCCCTTTTGAAAATCAGAAAGTTCCTTTTTTTTATTGTTTGAGTAGGTCATCACTACTTTATCCAAATAAGGCAATTGATTACCATGCGAATCTTTCCGCCAATAATTTTCGGATCGTTCTAAAACCAATAATTCGGGCTTATTTTCTTTTAAACGAAACGGACCGGTACCGATGGGATGATCACCAATTTGGTCCTTATAGGTTTGATATACTTCAGGAGCCATCATTCCGAGATTGGCGTGTGCTAAAATTTCTTTAAAACCAAAATAAGGAGCAATCAATTCGATGGTCAAAGTGGTAGAGTCGACGATTTTAATGCCTGAAATTCCAGAAAATGGTAGGTTTGATTTGGAATTCATGAAAAAAGTGCGAGCCCCTTTTATTTTTGAAACCAATAGATACGCCATTTTGTTGATGGCTAGGTTGGAGCAAGCAAGTTCTAACGAAAATTTGACATCTTTAACGGTAAGTTTACGGGGCTGATCCCCAAAACAGGGGTCGGGATGGAAGTAAACATCGTCGCGGATGGTCAAAGTGTAATATTTCCCCGTTTCATCTACCTCACAAGTTTTTGCCAAATGCGGCACCGTGCGCGTAGTGTTTAGATCGGTTCGTAAAAGTGTTTCAAAAATTTGGTAGGTGATATTTCTGGTATAAAGGTTGGTTCCTTCGAGTGGGTTAAAAGTTTCAATTTTTTCAGGAGAACGAAAATGGAAAGTGCCACCATAATTAACGTCGCCTTTGATTTCGATTTTTTTCTCGGGTTCTTTTTTATTTTCACAAGAGGAGTGAACCAGGATGAATCCCAAAAGAGCAAGTACGAAATTGATTTTACGCATATATTTCAAGCAATATCAAGAATCGAAGTAAAAATACAAAAAACAAAAAAACTAGTATCCCAATTTAGCACGAGTTCTTTGTAATACTTCTTTCGCCGTCACTTTGGCCTTGCTAGCCCCTATTTGTAAAGCGTCTTCTATTTCTTTAGGATGACACATAAGATGCGCGTATTTTTCTCGTTGCGTTTTAAATTTTTCACAGATACAATCGTACAAGGCTTGTTTGGCATGACCATATCCGTAGTTCCCAGCTATATATAATTGACGCATTTCCTCTGTTTTTTCTATGGTTGCAATTAAGCGATAAAGAGCAAATACATTACAACTGTCTGGATCCTTAGGTTCTTCTAATTGTTTGCTATCTGTTTGTATAGACATGATTTGTTTGCGCAATGCTTTGTCTTCCAGAAAGATGTTAATTGTATTGTCGCGGGACTTACTCATTTTTTCACCGTCAATTCCTGGAATAATTTTAGTTTCTTCATTGATTTTAGCTTCCGGAACCACGAAAGTTTCGCCCATTTTAAGGTTGAATTTCTCTGCCACATCCCTAGAAATTTCTAAATGTTGCAACTGATCTTTTCCAACGGGCACCCATTCTGCATCGTATAGTAGAATATCGGCAGCCATTAAAATTGGGTAAGAGAACAGGCCACCATTCACATCGGCTAGTCGATCTTGTTTGTCCTTAAAACTATGTGCCAAGGTTAGACGTTGATAAGGGAAGAAACAAAGCAGGTACCACATTAACTCAGTTACTTCTGGGATATCACTTTGTCGATAAAAAACGGTGTTTTTGGGGTTTAGTCCGCACGCAAGCCAAACGGCAGCAGTGGATAGCGTGTTTTGACGCATTATTTCAGGGTCTTTGATCTGAGTTAATGAATGAAAATCGGCTATAAAAAAGTAGGCTTCGTTGCCGGGTTCTTGAGCCATTTCAATTGCTGGAATGATAGCTCCCAAAAGGTTGCCTAAATGAGGGGTTCCAGTACTTTGAATTCCGGTAAGTATACGTGGCATGATGCTTTTTTTATCAAAAGTAAATAAAAATGAAGGATAGTTAAGTTTGTTAATGTTATGGAAATATCAAATGGTTATTTTTACACACGTAGTAGGATTGATTTGCAATTAAGCACTCAAGCTTCTTGTTTAAAACAAGTAGAATGAAATTATTTTGGTTGGTTTTTGGGAATTTATGGAAGTTGTATGTTGGCTTCATGTTTGTGCTTACTTCATTGCTACTTTATCCTGTCTTTTTGTTTATTTTGAATTTGAATAATGGAAAGCATAGGAGCTTCCGTTATTTTGTGTTTTGGAGTCGTTTGTTTCAATTTTTGTGTTTTTATCCTGTTCGAAATCGAGGGTCGAAAATGCCTGATTCGCCTTTCATTTTGATTGCAAATCACACCTCCTATTTGGATATTTTCTTGATGTTTGCTCATTTTCCAGACCGGCCATTTTTGTTTTTGGGGAAAAGTGAAATTTTGGGTTATCCCATTTTGAAAACGTATTTCAAAAAATTGAATATACCCGTTGATCGCTCCTCCCGAATCAAGTCGGCAAAATCATTTTTGCAAGCAAAGAAGGCCTTGGAAGAAGGATTTTCATTGATTATTTTTCCTGAAGGAGGAATTCCTAATGTCCCGGCACCAAAATTGGCGGGTTTTAAGGATGGTGCATTTCGATTGGCTGCCTTAATGCAAGTTCCTATTGTTCCCGTTGCTTTGACCAATCATTATAAATTATTTTCAGACCCAGCAGAACCGTTTAATCCAGCTCGACCAGGTATTTCGGATGCTTTTGTTTTTGATGCGGTTTATTTGGAGCGAGATGCTGATGTTTTGTTGGTTCGCAAGGAATGTGGGATGAAAATTGAGAGCAAATTGTA
>JAHKAT010000078.1 GCA_018825925.1 Bacteroidota bacterium
ATTTTCACAGAATTATCCAGTATCATCCTTGTTTTATTGAAAAACAAATATGCTTCATCGAAATTTCGATTCGTAGCAGCACACAAACCTTTTATATAGTAACACATGGAAGAGGCCCGAGTGGAAATTGCCGTATTTTTACCCTTAATTAGGGGATGATCAGCAATGGTGTCTACTTCCGTGCGCTCTTTTGAGTTTCGTGAAAATCCGCCACTTCGAAATATTAAATTAATTTTTGAATATAAAATTTGATACTCCGCTAGATTTCTTAGTTTTTCTATCACCAAGCGCTCTTCATCTACCAATTCATCTAAATTCAGATTAAATTCACCTGATTCATACGCTTCTTCCAATAATTTTTTCTCCCAACTTATCAATTCAAAAGAATAATAAAAACGTTCGTACTCCTTTGCAATTTCTTTTGCTCTAGAAACAAATTTCTCACATTCCTTAAAAAGTGCTTTGTTATAAAGAATCTCCACATTTTTAATCTCCTGCTTTAAAACACTCGCCACAGAATGTTCACTATAAAAGGAGCGTAAACTCTTTAAAATTAATTTATAAAGATGGTTTTTTTCTGAAGGTAGATGTTTGACGAAATTCTCTTTTTTGAAATAGGTTTTCAACTCCTCTTCGTCATAGGTTTGTTGCTTTTCGATATAATCGAATATTTTTAGATAGTTTTTCTCCCCACTCTGCAGCGATGAAGACATCTTGAAAAATCGTTTCTCCGATTTCGAAAGCGACTGAATTAGTTTAAACAATTCTCCGGAAGGCTTCATGAATTGAATTAAGATTTAAGAAACAAGTATTACTAGAAAAGTAGTTAAATATATAAAAACTTATTCAAATGACGCCATAAATATTGGATTTACAAATCGTCAAAAAATAAACACATAAAACATAACCTATTCTAAACAAGAGTATTAAAATTACATCACTTTAATTTCACTTGTGTTCCTATCGGCAAATTATCTTCTAAAGTTAAATCTGGGTTTTTCTTTTCAAGCGATTTCAATCGAATTCCTTCAACTTGTGCTATGGACCATAAAGAGGTGTCATTTGAAGAAACTTTGACTTCTGATTTTTTCGAAGATTTAGTCTTTTTAGGTGTCAAATAAACGATATCACCAGGCTCTAAAACATCTTTTCTCGGTCCAAAATCATTATATCTTCTTAATTCCCAAACATGCATATCAAACTCTAGTGAGATCCGGTAAAAAGTATCTCCTTTTTTAGCAATTATATATTGTGTACGCTTGTTTTGTGTTTTAATTTGATGGTTTTGAGTTGATTGAATAACTGCAGTTTTTTCTGCCTTTACTTTTTTATTGGGACTCGATTTATCCGACTTTTTAGGAGCGATTTCTTTTTGATCTTTTGCCTTGTTGCGATCTTTTGGTGCAGCAGCTGCAGCGTCCAGTTCATCTAAATTCAATTCCTCAATTATGGTAATTAATCTATTCGGGTAATTTGGATCTGTCGCATATCCAGCTTTTTTCAATCCTTTTGCCCAAGCTTTGTAATCAGTAACCTCTAATTCAAAAAGCCCAGCATATCTTTCTCGATTCTTAAGGAAAAGGCTGTGGTCTTTAAAGGATTCTTCTGCATTTTTATACACGCGAAAACATTCACCCTTTTTATCATCATCTTGAAACATTCTGTCTCCAGTCCAATCGGTACACTTAATGCCAAAATGATTATTGCCTTTTACCGCAAGTGGGCTCGCTCCTATTCCACTTTCTAAAATCCCTTGAGCTAGGGTGATACTTGCAGGAATCCTAAACTCAAGCATTTGCTGAATTGCAATCTGCTTAAATTTTTCAACGTACTCTTTTTTCAAAGCCAAACCATTACTCAAAGCAATTGTTGAACTAAAAAGAACGATTAATAAAAATATGTTTTTCATGAGAAAATCTTTAAACGCTATTTTATATACGCCCAGACCTTATTTAGGTTACATTTTTACCACTGACATAAAGTCATGTTTACGGGCTGCAGACTGACAATATTACCAAGCTATTCGTTTGGAATGTACTTTGACGACTTATGCAAAACACAAAATATGAGTATCGAAAAATTTACCCACAGAGCACAAGAACTGCTTCACGGCGCGTCGGAACTAGCAAAGTCTATGCAACACCAAGTTGTGGAGTCTGCACATTTTGTTCTTTTTTCCCTTACACAAAACGACCCGATCTTGAGCTTTTTATTGACGAAAGCAGAAGTAGATCCCTTAAATTTTAGAAGGACACTGGAGGCTATCACTTCAAATTTCCCAAAAGTGGCCGGTGGTCAAATCAGTTTTAGTAATGATTTTCAGAAAGCGCTGAACAATGCTGAGAAAAACGCTGGAGAATGGGGTGATAATTACATAAGTGTCGAAATGATTCTATTGCAAATTATTTCAGGCAAAGATGCAACTGCTGAAATTTTACAAAATATCGGATTAAATAAAACAAACGCAAACAACTGGATTAAAGAGATGAGACAAGGAAATAAAATAGACCACCCATCCGACGATGGAAATTATCAGAGTTTGGCTCGTTACGCTAAAAACTTAAATGAACTAGCTAAAAACGGAAAACTCGACCCTGTGATTGGGCGCGACGAAGAGATTAGACGTGTTTTGCAAATATTGTCAAGACGAATAAAGAATAACCCTATATTAATCGGAGAACCAGGTGTTGGGAAAACGGCTATTGCTGAGGGAATTGCCTTCAGAATAGTAAGCGGAGATGTGCCTGAAAATTTGAAAAGTAAAAAAGTCTTCTCACTTGATATGGGAGCACTGATTGCTGGTGCTAAATATAAAGGTGAATTCGAGGAGCGTCTCAAGTCGGTTATCAAAGAGGTTACTGAAAGCGCAGGTGAGATTATTCTTTTTATTGACGAAATACACACCCTAGTTGGAGCTGGAGGAGGAGAAGGCGCTATGGATGCGGCAAATATTCTAAAGCCTGCATTGGCTAGAGGTGAATTAAGAGCAGTAGGTGCTACTACTCTTTCAGAATACCAAAAATATTTCGAAAAGGACAAGGCTCTCGTGCGACGGTTTCAGACCGTAATGGTGAATGAGCCTAATTTTGAGGACACCGTTTCCATATTGCGAGGTATAAAAGAGAAGTATGAGAATCACCACAAAGTTTTGATCAAAGACTCCGCCTTAATTGCAGCGGTTGAGCTATCACAGCGTTATATTACCGATCGTTTTTTGCCCGACAAAGCCATTGATTTAATCGATGAGGCGGCGGCAAAAATTCAAATGGAGGTTAATTCTAAGCCAGAAGAATTAGATGAATTAGAGCGAAAAATAATGCAACTGGAAATAGAGCGCGAGGCTATTAAAAGAGAAAGTGATGCTCATAAAATGGATGCTTTAAATAAAGATTTGAACGGACTTAAAGAACAAAGGGATGCTTTTTCTGCTCGTTGGCAAACGGAGCGAACATTGGTTGATTCGATCCAAGAAATAAAAGAGAAAATTGAAAAAGCAAAATTCGACGCTGAAACCGCAGAAAGAAATGGTGACTACGGAAAAGTGGCTGAATTGCGCTATGGAACAATAAAAGCTTTAACGAATGATCTTGAGCTTAAAAAGACAGAACTTCTAAACACCCAAAAAGATTCAAAAACCATCAAGGAAGAAGTCGATGCCGAAGAAATTGCTGAAGTTGTGGCAAAATGGACTGGAATTCCAGTGCGGAAAATGCTAGAATCTGAAGTAACCAAACTCCTGCGCTTAGAATTTGAACTAGGAAAAAGAGTTGTGGGACAAAAAGAAGCCATTCAATCACTTTCAGATGCGGTCCGTCGATCAAAAGCAGGATTGCAAGATGAAAAGAGACCCATTGGATCTTTTATTTTTATCGGAACCTCAGGAGTGGGAAAAACGGAGCTTGCTAAAGCTTTAGCTGAATTCCTGTTTTCAGATGAAAATGCGTTGACAAGGATCGATATGTCTGAATACCAAGAGAAACACTCGGTAAGCCGATTGGTGGGAGCACCTCCAGGATACGTAGGTTA
>JAHKAT010000079.1 GCA_018825925.1 Bacteroidota bacterium
AAATATCCGCCTGTACAGTTCCTCGAACTTGAGCAAGAGTGTCGTGTTTTATTTTATTATAAACTTCTGCTGGCAATACTTGATCACCAGTTACCCCTAGCAACATCAATCCTAAACCATTATTACCTTCAGGCAAATCACCACGGTACGCTGGACGATCTACACCTTTATCTGCATATATTTTAGCGATTTTTGATGCTACATCTTTCTCTAAACCTTCGGCAATAATGTATTTTTCACAATTTTGATCAATGGCTGCGTTCATAAAGAAACCTAAAAGCATCGGCGCTGGCCCATTGATTGTCATGGATACGGAAGTCATTGCGTGTGACAAGTCGAAACCTGAATATAGCTTTTTCGCATCGTCCAAACAGCAGATAGATACACCAGAATTTCCAATTTTACCATAAATGTCTGGTCTTGGATCTGGATCGTTTCCATAAAGAGTTACTGAATCAAAAGCTGTCGATAATCGTTTGGCAGGCATTCCCAATGAAACATAATGAAAACGCTTATTCGTTCGCTCCGGCCCTCCTTCGCCAGCAAACATTCTGGTTGGGTCTTCTCCTTCTCTTTTAAATGGGAAAAGTCCAGCAGTGTAGGGAAATTCACCTGGAACATTCTCCTGCAAACACCATCGTAAAATATCTCCCCATGAAGAGTATTTCGGCGTTACAACTTTTGGGATTTGACTATGGGAAAGTGATTCTGTGTGAGTTTTTAGTTTTAAAACTTTATCGCGAACCTTAAATTCAAATTCAGGTCGCTTATACGATTCTCTTTTTTCTTCCCAATTCTGAAGAATTTCCCAGTTCTTTGGGTCGAAGTTGAGTTTTTCTGATTCAAATGTCTCTTGTAAACCTTTTATGAGTCTATCCTTATCTTCTATCGTTGAATTTTTCAAAGTATCAATCGATGTCTGCAAGCCGTATAACTTTTCAGCAACAAAAACTTGTTGATCAACCCATTTGTCAAAAGAGCGATTGTTCTCTGAAATTTCTGATAAATAGCGTGTTCTATCAGGTGGTATTACAAATATTTTCTCCGACATTTCAGCCGTAATCTTAAAGGTAGAAACCAAAGGAGCTTTTGTTCTTTCAACCATCTTGTCCATGATTACCTTGTATAAAGTATTCATTCCTGGATCGTTGAACTGAGATGCAATTGTTCCAAAAACAGGCATTTCATCCACTGGTTGATCCCATTGATTATGATTTCTTTGAAATTGTTTCCGTACATCTCTCAAAGCATCAAGCGCACCACGTTTATCAAACTTATTCAAGGCGATCACATCTGCGAAATCCAACATATCAATTTTCTCTAGCTGTGTTGCTGCTCCATATTCCGGAGTCATCACGTACAAAGAAACGTCTGAATGATCAATAATCTCGGTATCCGATTGACCAATTCCTGAAGTTTCAAGAATAATCAAATCGTATTCAGCTGCTTTTAAGACTTTAATGGCCTCTGAAACGTGCTTAGAAAGGGCTAAATTCGATTGTCGTGTAGCTAATGAGCGCATGTAAACACGATCATTCTTAATCGAATTCATGCGAATTCTATCGCCTAACAATGCTCCTCCTGTTTTTCTTTTTGAAGGATCTACAGAAACCACAGCGATTGTTTTGTCTTCAAAATCAATTAAAAACCGTCGCACCAATTCGTCGACCAACGAAGATTTTCCTGCTCCACCTGTACCTGTGATTCCAAGAACTGGAATAGATACTGCTGCAGCCATTTCTTCTACTTTTTGAAGTATTTCTTTAGATTCCTCAGCAAAATTTTCGGCTGCACTAATCACGCGCGCTATGGATGGAATATTTTTCATTTTTAATTCCTTCCATTCTCCATTCAAATCACATCCAACTGGGAAATCACTTTGTTTTATCAAATCATTGATCATTCCTTGCAATCCCATTGAGCGACCATCGTCTGGATGATAAATCCTCGTGATGCCATAGGCCTGAAGTTCCTCGATTTCAGAAGGAAGAATAGTTCCACCTCCACCACCAAAAATCTTAATATGAGGTGCACCTTTCTCCTTTAATAAATCATACATGTATTTAAAATACTCCATGTGTCCTCCTTGATAGGAAGTCATAGCTATGGCCTGTGCATCCTCTTGAATGGCACAATTCACAACTTCTTCAACAGATCGATCGTGACCGAGATGAATTACTTCACATCCAGTTGCTTGGATGATTCTACGCATAATATTAATTGCTGCATCGTGGCCGTCAAAAAGTGAGGCAGCCGTAACGATACGAACTTTATTCTGAGGAATATAGGGTGTTTCCTGTTGCATTTATTGAAATTTATGTAAAATTCAGCGCCGTAAAAGTACTAAAAAGGAGCGCATTTTTTACTATATTCAGCATCAGAATCATTATCGAATGATTGACTTCTGTGCTTTTGACTGTTTAAATTCTAGTAGAATCTTACTTAAAAACAAAATGAAATATATCTATCCATATTTACTAAGTGCGTTTTTCAGCTTAGTTTTCATTTTCCAAGGATTTAGTCAAGGCCCAATAGATGGCTTTTTAAAAGGCAAAAACATACTTGACATTGCTGTTTCTGGTGGTTTTCAAAAAGCAAATGAATACATAGGCGCGAAAGGTCCTTTGAACATTAAGCGTGAAATGATTTATAGCTCCATTTTTGCAGCTTATGGAATTACTAAAAACATTGATTTTATCGCAACATTGCCTTATATCGGTTCTAACTTTCAAGATGCTGGGCTCTATGTAAAGGGCCGATTTTTGCAACTTTTAAACAAGCGTTTAGATATATTAGCAGCTGGTGGCACCTCTTTTCCTGTGGGAAATTACTCCATCGGTAGCGCTTTAGATATTGGTCAAAAAGCAACCCAATTTCAGGGGAAATTCGTAGCGCAATACACCTTACCTCATGGAATTTACTTGCAGGCTCAAACTGGGTATAACTACGCCTTAAACCCTGTTCCGTCCGCGTATTTGGTTTCCTCTAAACTCATGTGGACACCCGGAAAATGGTATCTTGATGCTTGGATCAACTATCAAAATGGTTTAGGCGACAAAGTGTACCAAGGAGATGTTCCATATTCAAGCTTTAGGGAATTAAACGCCGATTTCACACAAATAGGTGGAACAATTTATCGAACTCTAAATCAACAATTTGGCGCATTTGTAAACGGTTCCAAAATCATTGACGGCTTGGGCACTTTTACAACCCTTGCAATTGGTGGTGGAATTACTTTTAAAGTGGATGTTCAAAAAAAACAAAAGATCTCTAGCGAATAAAGCCATTTAACAATACAAAAGATAAATAGCTTTCCTAAATTTGACGAAAAAAGAGCTTGGAAAATACTAAACTTTGGGAATTTAAGGAGGACATATCCTCCATTGCATTGCCCGATAAATTTACATTTCCTTTCTTTTATCAGCCACATCCTCTTGCTGTATTAGCCGCTGAGCAACTCCAAAAATATCTATCAGAAGAGTTCAACGGTGAACACAATTTCGGCTTGGGACAATTTAATGACCTTCTTCCAATTGGTAAAATGTTTGGCGTTCTCGTTGTACAGTCTCCGAATAAAAAAATACAATTTTTGGCTGCCTTTTCTGGGAAACTAGGAGAAAGTAATCATTACCTCGGCTTTGCTCCGCCTGTTTATGATATTCTAGAAGAAAACAGTTTTTTTCTTCAAGGTGAACAAAATATAAACAAACAGACCTTAGCGATAGCAAAACTAGAAAGCGGTGAGATTCTGGAGACTTTAAAATCTCAACATCAGGAAGTTATTGAACGAATTGAAGAGGAAAAAAAGAATAAAAAAGCACTTATTAAGCAAAACAAAAAGGCGCGTGACGAAAAGCGAAAGGACGCTCATACCTTGCCTGTTGAAATCGAAGATTTAAAACTTCTCAACGAAGAACTAAACGAACAAAGTAAAAAGGAGCAAATTGAACTCAAACATCTCCAAAAGAAATGGAATTTAGAATTGGAACAGTCTACGGCTTCGTTGAACAGTCATTTATCTTATATTGAACGTTTAAAACAAGACCGAAGAGAATACTCGAACGCCTTGCAGCAGTCCATTTTTGAAGAGTATACCTTTGTCGATAATCGAAAAGAAACAAGAAGTTTGCGTAGTATTTTCGAGGATACTATTTTCCAAATCCCACCGGCTGGTGCGGGCGAATGCGCTGCTCCCAAACTCCTACAGTATGCATTTTTAAATAAGCTCAAACCCATTTGCATGGCTGAGTTTTGGTGGGGAGCCTCTCCAAAATCTGAAGTTCGAAAACACAAACAATATTATCCAGCCTGCAAAGGCAAATGTGAGCCTATTTTAGGCCATATGCTGCGGCATACTGAGCTGGACGAAAATCCTTTGCTGTTTCTAAAAGATGAAGATGTACCTTTAGAAATAATCTATGAGGACGACCAAATAATAGTCATCAATAAACCTGCTGAATTACTTTCGGTGCCGGGAAACACACCATTACCGTCTGTTTATACAAAAATTTTGAAAATGCGGCCCGACATAGAAGGCCCAATAATTGTGCATCGCTTGGATATGTCCACTTCTGGCGTCATGATTTTAACAAAAACAAACCAGGCCTATTTTAGTCTGCAAAGGCAATTTATTAAACGAAAAACAAAAAAAACCTACATCGCATTGTTGGAAGGAGAAATTTCAGGTGAAAAAGGAATTATTGAACTGCCTCTTTCTCAAGATATTTTAGACCGACCTAAACAAAAAGTAGATTATGATTCCGGCAAGGAGGCAGTGACTTATTGGGAAGTAATGGAAGTAAAAGATGGAAAAACGAGGATCAAGTTTCACCCAAAAACTGGGCGTACACACCAACTTCGAGTTCACGCAGCACATCATCAAGGGTTAAATTCACCCATTGTTGGAGATGATTTATACGGTAACATTTCTGAACGATTACATCTTCATGCATTTCGATTAGTAGTGATCCACCCTACTTTGAACAAAGAAATGACCTTCAAAATTGCTTGTCCCTTTTAATTTCAAAAATTTTAGCGCAAAAAAAAGCCACTTGATAAATCAAGTGGCTGTAGTCGAATATGTTTACAATTAATTTCTTTTGACGTTAACTGCGTTTAATCCTTTTTGACCTTGCTCTACTTCGTAAGTCACGTGGTCATCCTCGCGGATGTTGTCGATTAATCCAGTTTTGTGTACAAAAACCTCGTTATTCGTTTCGTCATCCTTGATAAAACCGAAACCTTTTTCGGTGTTAAAGAATTTTACGGTACCTGTTTTCATTCTTATTGTTTGTTATTAATTACTAGCCTTCTTGTTATCCGCTTGCTGATTCCTTTCGTTCTCAGACATGGTCAGATTTTCAGGAGCACTTGACCAATCGATTTCGATTCCGCCGCCCTCTGATTTTCGTTCCTCACGTTTTTCAAGTTTTTCTTTCTTCTTTCTCGCTCTATCCTTCTCGCGCTGTTTTTTATTAAATGTTTCTTGGGACCTAGCCATATATAAAACACAATTAATTAATTCAAGGTAAATGTCCCTTGAAGCAAATATGTCAATCTCTAAATTCTATTGACGACACAAAAAAGATTGACGCTTAAAAGTATCGAATCGAAACTCTCTGTTTTACTCTTAAATCAGAAAAGTTTTCAACTCTAAAAAGAATTATTAGATACAAAGGTACTTTATTTTTCAATTAGTTCGACAAAAATCTCTAAATATTTTTTCTAAACCGCCTGTTATAGCGGAATATCAACCACTTGACTTATGTCATATAAATGAAAATTTAAAGATTGCAACAAAAATCTAGGACCATTTTAATTTTGGCGTATGCCTTACAACCTTGGAGAAATTTAGTACTTTCAACTAAATAACTTTAATCAAAATAATCATGGAAGAAGTAATTACAATTAGTACAACTGGAATTCTATTGGCAGCTTTTGCTCATTTTATTCTTGGATTTATTTGGTATACTCCATTGTTCGGAAAAGTTTGGGCTACAGAAATGGGGATTAATTTCGATGACAAGCCGAAAACGGGTGCGATGATCAAAGGAATGGTACTCAACCTCACCGGCTGTTTGTTAATGGCCTTTGTTTTTACACATAATTTGGACGCTTGGGATTTTGTTATGGAAAAAACAGGATTTGATGCTTCTATAACACATCGAGCTTTGATGGGCGCTTTCTTTACCTGGCTTGGTTTTTACGTTCCTACTGACTTGAACTTACTGGCTTGGGAAGGTAAATCTTTCAAATTATTCCTAATCAATACAGTTTATCATTTTTTAGGATTGGCAGTGGCCGCTCAAATTTTGGTGCGATTTTAAACTTCTTATAATTTTTTTTAAATTGAAAAAGCGGCCAATGGTCGTTTTTTTTTTTGATTAAAAAAATAAAAATTCAAACTACTTTCTACTATTGTACTTGCCCCTTTTGTACATGGCCGTTTTGACTCTATTCTTTTAGAAACCAGTAAAAAAAACACTATTTTCAGCTTACAACATTAAAAAAGAAACAGCAAACACTCTTATCATCAATAGATTAGTTGGCTTGTGGAATACGTATTTTTTCATTTCAATAATACTACAGAATGTTATATTTGCCAAAATAAAAAACACATTCATATGAGAAAAAAATTACTTTTTGTCGGATTTCTTACATTCTTCACAGGCTTTATTCATGCCCAAATGGAATATTGGGGTGTCACCCAATATGGTGGAGCTAACGACGCGGGCGTGCTGTTTAAAACAGATGCCAATGGTTTAAATCAATCTGTAAAACACAGTTTTGTTAGTAACGACGGTCAGTCACCAAACGGTGAGCTAGCCCAACACCCGAATGGTAAACTTTATGGTGTTTTTGCCTCAGGCGGGCAATTTTATGATGGTGGCATTTATTCAGTAGACACTTCGTCCAATGTGGTAACATTAGAAGCAGGTTTTAGTTTTTATGATAATGGAAAATTGCCAGCAGGTAAACCCTATGTTTCCAACTCCGGTTTGATCTACGGTTCAACAGGTACTGTGTACCTCGGTGATGGCACTATTTATTCATATGACGTAAATCAAAAAGAGATAAACTTGCTTTACACTTTAAATACTGCTGATGGTAGTTATCCAAACTCTGGACTGATTGAATACGGTGGAAAACTATATGGCACCACATCTAATGGTGGACCAAACGGTGGTGGTACTTTGTTTTCTTTTGATACTCTCACCTCCACTTTCACTGTCTTAAAAGCATTTGGAGGTATAACAGGAGCTTACCCTGGAGGCGAATTATCGATTACACCTTTGGGAGTAATTTATGGACATACAAGTCAGGGCGGAACTAATAACGAAGGTTTGATTTATAGCTATAATATTTTGACTTCCACCTATACTGTTGAAGCTGAAATGAATAACGTTGCTACTGGAAAAAATCCTGTTGGTGGTTTAACTTTTGCACCCTCTGGACTATTATATGGCATCAATACTGCAGGTGGAGTGAACGACGCTGGTGTTCTATATAGCTTTGACCCTCAAACCTCTACTATTGTTTCAGTTTTAGATTTTGATGGAAGCACAATTGGTTATTCCCCCTATTCACGTCCCAAATTTGATGCAAATGGATTAATGTATTTAATTCCTAGCTATGACGATGTGGACTATGGAAAATTAATAACTTACAATGTAAATACCTCTATTGCAACAATCCTGTATTCTTTTGACGAAGCAAACGGAGATTACCCAAATTCTCTGTTTATCACTGATAATGGTCTATTATTTGGCACTACACAATATGGTGGAATAATTGGAGATGGTGTTGTTTTCAAATACAACCCTACGTCCGCTCAGTTAAGTAATATATATAACTTCAATTATTCTCAGGGGTTTTCTCCTGTTGGCGGTTTAGTAAAGTCCTCTAAAGCGACCTTACTTGGATTAGCCTATGATGGAGGTGATTTTGGTGATGGAGTTATTTATGAATACGACCCTAATAAACAAACTTTCACTAAAAAAATAGACCTCGAGGAAGACCTGACAGGTTATCAGCCAACAGGATCCTTGATGAGAGCTGCTAATGGTAAGTACTACGCTACCATGGAAAGTGGTGGATCTGAGGGCGATGGAACTATTTTGGAGTATGATTACGATCAAAATACGGCAAGTGTGTTAGTTCATTTCGACAATAATTTAAACGCAGAAACTCCAAATGGTGACTTAATACAAGCAGCCAACGGGAAACTATACGGTCTAAGTTACTATGGAGGTGCGAATGGAGATGGTGTGCTTTTTGAAATAGACATTACGGCAAAAACCATTACAAACAAAGTTGATTTCGGCGGCGCCAATGGATTAAGCGGTCTAGGCAAATTGTTAGAAGCTAGCAACGGAAAACTATACGGTGTTAGACAAGATGGCGGATTAAATTCGGATGGAGTTTTATTTGAATACGATCCAACCAACTCAACCTATGCAGTACTGCATAATTTTACTTCTACCTCAGGATATCAACCAATGGGAACTTTAGTGGAGGACAATGGAAAGTTAGTAGGCATTACCCAATATGGTGGATTGAATGGTGACGGCGTTGTATTTAACTACAACCTAGCAACATCAACATATTCAGCTATTTATGATATCTCTTATGCCGATGATGGTGAGTCTTTTTCTGGAAACATTCTCAAAGCATCAAATGGAAAATATTATGGTATGATGGATAATGGAGTCTCCAATGGTGAAGACAATGATATGGGTGCCATTTTTGAATTTAATCCTACCTCTAATGTTTGGTCAGTAACTCACGAATTTGCCGATTCAACAGGGAGAAATCCAGAACACAATGGTTTATATGAACTACCAATTTGTTTTGAAACAGCCCATAGCTATTCTGAAATAGCATGTGAAAAGTTCATCGCTCCTTCTGGAAAAGTTTATACTACGCCTGGTACTTATATGGACACTATTCTGAACAAAGCAGGTTGTGATTCAGTATTAACCATTCAGTTAACTATGCAACAACCTCCTATTGTTAGTATCACAAACAACAATGGCGTATTGTCTACAGCAACCTCGTTTAATACTTATCAATGGTATAATTGTTCAACGAGTACAGAAGTGTCGGGTGCAACATCATCTAACTACACGCCAACGGTAGCCGGTGATTATGCCTTGATTGCAGATGATGGAACTTGTTCGGATACAAGCGACTGTGTAACGGTAACATCTTTGGCTGGTTTAACCGACTTGGAGTCTTCAATATTCTCCGTTTCTCCCAACCCAACCAATGGCGATATCATGGTGTATTTTGAAGGAATAGAACAAGCAGAATTGACAATTATTGCTTCAACTGGACAATCGATTAGCACAAGAAAAGTTCAATCAAATGATGTGATAGACGTTAATAACCTAGATGCTGGAATTTATATCTTCCAATTGAAAAGAGGTGACAACATTACCAATCAAAGAGTAGTGAAACAATAAATAATTCTTTTAAATTGAAAAAGGGGCTGTTTCAAATCTTTGAAACAGCCCCTTCTCATTTAAGTTATTCAATATCAAACCGCTAAAGTAAGTGCAGGTTCACTTTTTAGTTTCTCCGATTGTACGATTTTATTTTCAAGCTTCAACCTTTCATTTAACTGTTTTTTCCATTTTTCAGCAAACGGCAACTCCCCACTTTGTTGCTTGTTTATATCATCGTTGAAAAGCTCGAATTTTATTTCACCCAAGCTTCTTTCTTTCGGTATAAAAGAAAGATCCACTCCTTCTGTAAGCACTATATTTTCATTATTACTCACTACCGTACGTGTCCTTTTAACCGCTTCACAGCTTTGAATTTGGGATAAGTCTACAAATTGAACCAACGAATTTTCTTTAATTTGCTTTAAAAAGAAAACAAAGTTTTTTCTTTCGTCATATCCTAAGATAAAATCACCACAATATTCATGAGTGCTTAGTTTACAGTTTTGTAGTTGCGCATTGTCATTCAATATTTGCAACATTTTATCTTCTCTTTTACCTTGTTTATAATTCATGATTACAAAAGGTATGATGCATATTAATAAAAATACTGCACCAGTTATTAAATTTCCTACTTCCATTATTAAAATTTTATGATATAATAAAGTGCTTCACAACCATGTAAAGCATTAAAAAACAACGTCAAATCACCTTAATTGGCAATTGTTGACTTTTCTAAAATGGACTAAAAAAAGTGATGAAAGGGAAATATCAAATCCGTCTTGCGGCGGTTGATTCTAAGGTTTTTGGTAAAAAAAGAATACTGTGTAAATGTGGATTTGGTTAATTCATCACTCGAACTTTCTAACCTCCATAAAATGACCAAAGGACTTTTGAAAGACGGATTCGGTAAATTATTAATTTGAAAACTTGAATTAACCGTTTGTGAAGGTTGACTTAAAAGTTTAACAGAAAAATTTTCTTGAAACTTCTCTTGCTCATTACTTGCATAACTAGAATGATTGGAAGCTGCAGCAGAATGGGAAACAAGAGCCATTGCTAAGCAATAAATTACAGTAACTAAAGCAATGCTTATTCTATTAAGTTTCCCTTTCACAAGAACAAAATTAAATCATTTATTCATTACTTGGTGCGTTGGTATAAAAATAAATATTTGATCTGTTTGGAAAGTAGTTTCTCACTAAATAAACCTCTTGATTTTTTATCTCTTTTTCACTTAAAAAGGGGTAAATGCTTTTGTACCTGTAACTTTATTAGATTCTAAGTTGTCATAGTAAAAACACCTCACATGAAAAACTTATTTTACCTTTTATTTGCCTCCTTATTTTCGTTTACTTCTTTCGGACAAATTGGTTTATACCATCCGATTTATTCTGCTAATGCCATGCCAAGCTCTGTTTCGTTAGAAGACAGCAATGCTCTCTATGTCACCTATTCCAATTCCTTGAATTCTAGCGCACAATATGGCGACATAAACTACTTTCGAAAATCAAAAAGCGGGAAATTTATTTATGGAATCGGAGCTTCTACCTATTATTTCAATGATAGCTACTCTGCGCAGAAATTTAATAATCAAATCAGAGTTTCGGGCAATCGTTTACTTTGGGAAAAGGAAAATCGAAGCTTAAAACTTGGAGGAAACATAGGAACTGTTGCAAGATTAGATCTACCTTCCTACAAACATTCGTTGAACTTGTTTTCATCCCTGGGCTTAAGCTATGAAGGCCAATGGTTGGAGCTAACGGCAACTGAAAATTTAATGTTCTATCGAGAGAATTTTTCTGGCTTCAAAAAGAACTTTTTTTATAGCAATTTATCAGGGTTTGTAGGAGTGAAAAGTCAACTAAAATGGGCAGAGTTAAGAACCCGATTAACACTGGCTAGTTATTTAAAAACACCCATAATTTCCCAACATTTCAAAACAATCAAAGGCTTTACTTTTGGCTACGGTTTGGGTTTTGGTTATTATCAAGCCGACATCGGATATCAATTTAAAAAGCTAGCTGTGAATGTTGGATATCAATATAGTGATGCCTTTCCAAGTCAATTAAATTTCAATCAGTTTTTAAACCTAGGCTTGAAATACAATTTCTAGAGTCGTTGACACCTTTTAAGTTGAATCAAGGAGTGTTTGAAGAAAGTCTTGGTAATTTTATGTATTCTCAAAGGCACGTCTCTCATGCATCTTCTGCCATTTTGGTCCTAAAAAACATTCAAGGCTGAAAAGTCTGATAGTTTTAATAAATTTGAAATGATATAAAGGCACTATGCGCAATGCGCATAGTGAATTGTTATGCTCAACTAAAAACATGACTCGACAAATTTTAATATTATTATTTCTCATAAGCTTCTTAAAAGTAGATGCGCAAGGATTGTTTGATTTTTCTGAAAAAGAATATCAGTTTAGTTTTATGATGATACCGAAGCAGAAAAAATCAGTAAACACTAATTATCATGCATCAACTTTTGTAATTCATTCAGATAGTACGTTTAGTATGGGATTAAGTGAGGCAAATGAAACAGGAATTTTACACAAAGATTCGACTCTATCTGTAAAATTGTATCATTATAATTCAGACGAAGCCAACAAAAAATGGGCAGAAAGTTTCAAAATTATTTTCTGCAATCAAGATTTTCTAATCATTTCACAACGAAACGTGAATTACAACGATTATTTCGAAAACTATAAAGGTTTTGGTGAAATTTGGCACGTTTACTATAAAGAAGAAAGTTGGAACATTAGAACTAAGAAGCTATATAATAAATTAAAAAATGAGCATAACACTCACTAAAACACATAAACCAGCCTACCTAACCGTTTTTACGTATTTTAGTGTCGAACGTTATAGGCAATTAAAGAGTAGTACGTACATTTACAACAGAAATATAATATTATGACCATTCAGGAACAACTTGATGCAAATAGAAGAACAGTATCATTTGACAATTATGATATAACCGTCAGACAATTGTACGATATGATAATGGAACGCCAAATTGAACTACAACCTGAATATCAGAGACATTTTGTTTGGGACAATATTCGCCAATCGCAATTGATAGAATCTGTTTTCCTTGGCATCCCTGTACCAAATTTATTCATGGCTACAAATAATGATTCAAGCTGGGAAGTCATTGATGGTCTACAACGATTAACAACAATTGTAAACTTTGTGGGTGATCAAGAAAATATTTTAAGAACAAATCCTAATTCTAAAAAACTTAAAATTCATGGACTTGACAAGTTGAATTCTATGAACGGAATGTTCTACGAAGACCTTCCTAAATCTGCTCAGTTCATGTTTATGACACGACCAATTAGAGTAACAGTATTAAACGATAAAAGCGACTTTGGTGTGCGTTATGACTTATTCGAACGACTGAATACAGGTGGAGTAATTTTACACCCTCAAGAAATTCGAAATTGTGTCTATTTGGGTGACTTTAAAGATTTCATTATTGAATGTAGTGAAAATAATGATTTCATGCAGTCTGTTAAAATGACTGAAAACTCTAACCGCACAGGAAGTCGGGATGAATTAGTTCTTAAATTCTTTGCATATTTTGAAGACCGTAATTTATTTGTTCATAGCGTTAAAGAATTCTTGAATGATTATATGGCAAAAAAGACTCATCGATTTGAAAATAAAACTGAACTAAGAGGTTTGTTCAATGAGACTTTCCAAGTAATTAATAGAAATTTGCCTAATGGTATTGTCCGAGGAAACCGAGTGAATATCACACCATTAATTCTTTTTGAAGCTATTTCAATTGGAGTAGCTGATTTAATCTTGAATGGACAGCAAGGCTCAATTACTTCTGCTAATTTGGAACAATTATTAAATGACGATCAGTTATCTAGATTAACTACTGGAGCCACGAACTCTCGTAATAAATTAAATGATAGAATTGAGTACGTTAAAAACCAAATAGTTAATGCCGTATAGTGTATTAAAGGCTGAAGTTGCTTCAAGATTTTTGGAAGTTGGTCATTTACTAAACTCAATTAAATCAATCGAAGACTCGCATTCAGCACCTGCAATTCCGCCAGTTGAATATAGAATCCTTAAAGGATTATTCTATGTTCATTTATATGCGTGTATAGAGTTCTCAATAAATAAAAGCGTAATACATACATTAACCCTTATTAAGAGTAGAAATGTTCGATATCAACACTTTGAAAATAAATTTTACACTGTAGCGCTTTTCTCAAATGTTCAATCAGTTAGAGACTGTAAATCGAAATCAATTCTAGATAAATCTGCAGATTTATTTAATAACACGGAAAGTATGGATATTTCGAAATTTGATGAAACACTGCTGTCTCAATATCTTCAAAATATTTGGGGAAAATCATTTAATCAAATAACAAAAACTTTAGGAGCTTCAACATTCTCTATTGCACCAAGAGATTATAAAATATTTGATGAAATTGTTGAAAACCGTAATAAAGTCGCTCATGGACGTGATTCAGCAGTCAATATTGGATCGTCTCCTACGTATTCTGACCTTAAATCAAAATTTGATACCGTTATTGATGTAATAAACAGATATATCTATCATTTGGAAACATTCTATTCAAACAAAGAATTTATCTTGACAAGTGAAAGAGTAAATTATTAAAAATGCCTATAACATGCACTAAGCAAAATGGCGCAACAATTACACTCGAGAGAAAGCGCCACATTGCCTAGTGCAGTGCCGTTGTGCGCAATGTGTCATAATTAAAAAAAATAGAATACCGACCTATTTATGAGAATATTCATTATTATACTTATGCTGCATTGGACTGTTAGTGGAATCTCCCAAACAGACGTTGAATATATTAATGCAGGAAGATCAGAAGCAAATAACGGGAAATATAACGAGGCTTTAAAAAAGTTTGACGCTGCTATTCAAATTAACCCTAACAGCAGTAAAGCTTATTATTTTAAGGGGCGAGTAAACAGTTTCTTGGATGATAATATCAGTGCACTAACTAATTTCAACACTGCTATTACTCTAAACCCCAAAGACACATTAACGTATATTGAGAGGGGATATGTTAAAATTAAACTACAGGATTATCAAGGCGCTATTAATGATTTTAATTATGCAATAAATCTGGATTCAATTAATTTTAACGCCTATTTATCTCGTGGTGCTGCAAAACACTATTTAGAAAATGATACCGCAGCAATTTTGGATTACAATATTGCTATTAAATTAAACCCTCAATCCGCTGACGGGTATATAAATCGAGGTACTTCTTATAAAACATTACAGAACAATATCGCAGCCATAGAGGATTTCGAAAAAGCGATAGAAATCAGTCCAAATGATTTAACAATATACATGGATATAGGAATTGTTAAAGGCAGAATCGAAGATGCTATTGGAGCCATTAAAGCTTATGATAAAGTGATTGAAATAGACATTAATTATTATGATGCATACTACAATAGAGCGAAGCAGAAATTCGCCTTAAAAGATTATGATGGTGCAATATATGATTTTAGTTATTTAATAAAACTAAATAGCAAAGACGCAGATGCATATTTATTTAGAGGCTTCACATATATCACAAAGAATGACTCCGAAAACGCTTGTAAAGACTTCAAATCATCCTATGACTTAGGTCAGACGGACGCCTTAAGATATAGTAATCAGTATTGTAAGTGAATGCGCACAACATCACCTATACTCCACTGCTTAAACCTCGCTTCGTATGATAAATCATTCTAACTCGTACGTTTATTTCTCCGAAATAAAATTAACTTTAATAAATCGCAGCGGCGCATAGCCTTGGCGTTAGCAGTAAATGAAAAAGATGACACACAAAATTTTATTGACGATTTTCATAGCAGTAACTTTAATTGGTTTTTCTCAAAACCATATC
>JAHKAT010000080.1 GCA_018825925.1 Bacteroidota bacterium
AGTTCATTGGCTGCTGCCGTTTTTGTTAAATCTACATACCCGTATCGCTTTCCACCGGCATAAGTCACTTTCATGCCTAAAGAAATGGTTGCCTTTGGGTTGATTTGAAAATCTTTACCGGCCAATAAATTGGTGACATACAAACCGTTGTAACTTGTATTTCTCAACACTTTATCGCTTCCTCGATATTTAGAATCGTAAATGGTTCCGCTAAACATAAAGTAAAAGGATTTACTGAAGAATTTCTGTAAAGTAAGCTCTAAACCATAATTGTATCCCGTTCCAGTATTTTCTAAGGTATCCGGAAAGAAGCGCTGGAAACCACTTCCCATATTGATTAATGAGAATGAACTGGGTGTTTGAGTTACTGGAACATTATACAAATACTGATAATACACCTCGGTGCGCAAATTCAAGTTTTTGGCAAAAGACTTTTCATACCCTGCACCTGTATGCACACTTCTTGTAAAATCCATGTTCTTATTATGGGGCGCTAAATGGTTGCCAGCAGAATCACGTAAATGATAGGTGTAGGTGTACAATGGTTGCAACTGACTGTGCATGCCGGCTCCTGCAAAAACACTTTGTGCCTTGCGCATTCTATATTTCCAGCCCAAACGAGGCTCCGCAATGGAAATTGAATTACTTCCGCTGTAATATTGATTGTGAATTCCAGCGGTGAAATCCATGTTTTCGGTGATTCTATATTTCCATTGAACAAAAGGTTGAATCATGAATGCTGTTCCTTTGTAATCCCAGCGATTGATAAAATTAGAAAAAATCAGAATTGGCCACAGAATCCAATTGGTCGAAATAATATCCATCAATATTAATCCCGGCCTTCAACACTTGACGGCGATTAATTTTGTGATTAATTCCTAAATAATACGACAAACGGGTGGTCTTGAAATAATACCCCAAGAGAGATTTAGTGGAATCCACATTCACTGCTACGCGTTGCTGACCATTGGTATTTGTAGTGTCTAAACTGCGATATAAGTATATGTGTTTACTATGTTGCTCGTCATAATTCAAGGCCAAGGTTGAACTCAAAAATGTTTTTTCGTTTAAGGTTTTCTTATAAACAAAACCTGTTGTAGCCATACTTGTTCCAAAATACTGATCGCGGTCTCCTTCACCGTAAAGTTCGTCACTCAGTTCTTTTTGATCGGAAATAAGGATTTCAATCTTGCTTTTTCCACCGATTCCAAAAAACGATAAGTTACCTCCGTTTTTCAAATTCCAATTGAATTTAAAAGCAGCATCACCATAAACAGGAACGGCATCCGTGCCAATTTTTACACCAATTTTTTGAAACATGGATAAAGTAGAATATCGACCCATAACGAGATAGGAAGATTTTTTCTCACGATTCAAAGGACCTTCAGCCAAGACCTCAGTACCTAAAATACCAAACTGACCAGTGAATTCATGGTTTTGGTTGTTACCATTGCGCAATTTTAAATCAAAGACGCCCGAAACACTATTGCCATATTCTGCTGGAAAAGCGGACATAAAAAAATCGGAATTGGCCAATATTTTATTGTTCAAAACTGAAACGGGTCCGCCAGTACTTCCCGAGGTGGCAAAATGCGAAGGATTAGGAATATCAATACCTTCCACTTTCCAAACCACTCCAAGCGGAGAATTTCCTCGAATAATAATGTCATTTCTAGAATCATCGGCACCCTGCACCCCTGCAAAATTAGACGCCATTCGCGCTGGGTCGGAACGAGAACCGGCATAACGATTTGTTTCTTCAACACTAAATTGCTGGGCTGAAATTAAAGCCATTTCATTGATAACCTCCCCTTTTTTACGAGCAGTGACGATAACCTCAGCTTGTTCAACAAAAGCCTCTCCCATCCCAAAATCTACTATGGATTCTTTCCCTGAATTAACCTCAATAGTGGTTGATTTCGTGTCGTAGGTAGACAATGTAGCGGTTAAATTGTATTTGCCAATTTTTACTTTCCGAAGGACATAGTAGCCTTCAACATCTGACAACACACGGTAAATAGCAGAAGAATCAGTGCTTATTAAAATTATTTTGACCCCTGGAAGAGGTGATTTTGTTTCGACATCAACCACTTTACCACGGACTGTTTGTGTGGGAATCGAGTCGGTAATATCTTGCGCAAAAACCAAATTGACACTTAAAACCAAAAAGGAGAACAAAAAGATACGTTTCATAGCAGTTTATTTTTTCATAAGTTGAAGATATTCAGCTTTGGTCCATTCTTTCAAATACACTTCCTTAAACGAGTACTGCTCAAGAGGATTGAAATGGATATTTCGAACTTTAGAATAAGAAATTTGAATATCACCACTATACCAAAGAGGTATTATGGGAGCTTGGGAAATTAGCAATTTTTCAGCTTCAGAATAAAAAGATCGACGCTTCACCAAATTGGATTCACTTCGCGCCTTGTCCATAATGTTGTCAAACTCAGCATTAACGAAACGACCAACATTTAAAGGGCTGGGTTGCGAAGGATTTTTTGGGGCAAATTTTCCATAAAAATTCATCAAGAAACTCTCGGGAGAACTATAATCTGCCGCCCAAGCATACCTAAACAAATCACCTTCGCCTTTGATACAATCGGCAGTTAATTTAGTGAAGTTCGAACCATCGATAGTCACATTAATGCCTAAGGTATTTGAAAGCTGCGCAGAAATTTCATCGGCAACAGCGGCATGAATATCGTCTATGTTAAACCGAATATTGACTGAGCCAAATTGTTTGCCATCAGGGTAACCAGCTTCGGCGAGCAGTTGTCTAGCTTTTTCAGGGTTAAAATAATATCCATTTTTTCTTACTCCATCAAAATCATAACCACGGTAAAAGTTTCTAACGGGTGGCACTACACCATAAGAACCAAGTTCAAAATATTGGTTTCTCAGAATCACTTGTCCAATTTTTTGTCGATTGATTGCATAATTAAAAGCCTGGCGAACTCTGACATCCTTAAAACGTTCATCTTTTAAGTTGAAGACATAATAATTTGAAACCAATTGTGGATTATTGTGTAAAATAAAAAGGGGAGGCTCGGAATTAAAATCTTCCAACCTTCCTTCGAGCATTTTAGTTATTTTGTTAGTTGGAAGTCCCGTTATAATTTGCGTCTTGCCCAATTCAAAGTTGTTCAAAAGTTCTATTTTACTAGAATTCACAACAAAAGCAAGAGAATCTAGATAGGGTAGCTGACAACCATTTTTATCCTTTTGGTAATAATGCTCGTTCTTCAAAAGAAGAATTTCATTCTTTTTAAAATTAGACGAAGGGAGCATGAACGGACCAGTTCCACAAAGCTCATCACTTTCTTTATCGAATTTTTCGCTAACAATGGCGCAAAGAGGTAATGTCAAACGAGATAAAAAATTATTGTCTCTGCGTATTAAGGTTAGTATGACAGTATTCCCTTTAATTTTAACTCCCGAAATAGAATTTGACTTTTTATGAAAATAATCGTCGGCACCCACTAAATTGTTCTTAAAAACTAAAGAATAGGCCCTAGACTCAATACTGTCATGCGAGGCACATGCTTTTTTGATGGAGTATAAGACATCAGACGGTTTGAACAATTCTTTAGACCCATCTGGATGAATGAAATAAACGCCTTTTCTTAAAACAAATTCATAGGATAGTCCATTGTCTTTAACTGTAAAAGATTCAGCAAGTTGGGGCTGAAGACTTAAATCTTGTGGTTGTAAAGAAATCAATCCTTCAAAAACTTGAGAAAAAACCATCTGCGTGTTGTGGTCAGAAACTTCTTGTAAATTTTGAGTTAAGATGGGAGAAGATATGCCATAACTCAACTTACCACCGGCATTTGCGAATATTTTCCCATCCCCTTTGCAAGAGGAAAAACACAAAACCACTAAACACAAAAACAGGGAAACTCTCATTAATTGATAGAAAGGTTGTTACACAAGATTAACAATTTTTTAATTAAATGCACCATATGTTTATTATTCTATTGAAAAATGATTAATTTAACCTTGCTTTGAGAGCGATTGCAAATGAATCGAAACCTTTGAACCATCGTAGATTTAATAAAAAAAGGCACGATGA
>JAHKAT010000081.1 GCA_018825925.1 Bacteroidota bacterium
TAATGGAGCATTATTCATAGCTTGTCTATACGCATTATCAGCGTTTTTAACAATAGCAGAAAGTTTATTATATACTTTTGGAGCTAAATCTTGTGTGATATCATAACCGCCAGCACCCCAGTTTTCCAAATATTTGTGAACGATAACTGTCCATTCGTCTTGACCAGGAATTGTATATAGTGCATACGTTCCAGCAGGAACTTCCTTACCACCTAATGTTACCTTGTCAGAAAGTGTGATTTTTGTTGAACTATTCGCACCAGTTCTCCAAATTTCTCCGAAAGGAACTAGGTCGCCAAATATTGTTCTTCCTTTAGCACCTGGACGAGAATAAACGATCTCAACGTCAGTCAAACCAACTGCTTGTTTGATACTTGCTTCAGGACTTGGTTGTGGAGATTTAATTTGAGCAAATGAAGTGGAAACTACCGCACCAATTGCTACTAATAAGCTTGTGAATTTTTTCATGTTTTTTTTAATTGAAAGGTAAAGTTAACGATTAAGTCTATAAAGATTTGTTAATTTTTCTTTCTTAAAGAAACAATCCCAGCAACAATAAGAGTAGTAACAATTCCCATGACTGGTGTCATCGCTACCGTTTGAATCATATAACTTTTTAGGTTAAAATAATCCTGTGCTTCTTGAAGCGTCATTAGGTTGTTCTCCACTGAGTAATTAATCACATTAGAAAAATAATCAGGTGTAATGTAAATACTAGTCACATATTGAGTAAGTGGGGATAGCAAAGTGATTACTAAAGTCATAATTAATCCCGACTTAAATCCTTGACCAAATGTCATCGAGCCATTGTAGGCTTCTTTCTTTTTGCGTTTTAATGCCACGACATAAATCCAAATTGCAGGGATCATGACAAAATTGGTAACGATGGGGTGATATTCTATGTATTGATCGTGAAAACCCAAAAGTTTTTCTAGAACCATCCATATTAACATCATCGCTACAAAGATGATTCCCCATTTCATTTCAAGATTTCTACTCATAATTTTCGTTTTAATCAGTACCAAGATAAAAAAAAACGCCGACCGAGGCCGACGTTTCTTGAAGTTAATTTCTGAACTATTTGAAGGTAGAAAGATCTACTTTCTCATTCACTTTGATTTCTTTAACCACACCATTCAGGGACATAGGACCAGCGGTAATGCTTGTCTTGTGTGCCATTTTGATGCCGTTTACATCTTTGTAATCGTCATAAGTCACTTCGGATGTTACTGATTGTCCCTCTTCTTCTGAAGTACTAATTATCTTCACTTTCATCCATGTTCCTTTTTCAAAATAGGTCATAGCTTCAGCTTCACCATCATTTGTTTTAAGGATATAATACTCTTTACCATCAATGGTTTCTATTCCAGAGATCTCGTACTTCATACCCGTGAGGTTGTAATTCATTTCAGGTAAAAGGCCCGAAGATTTTGCTTTTGCAGCTGTTTCTTCTGCAGTAAGTTCTTTTTTACCTCCTTGCATAGAGCTTGAGCCACCAGTTTTTCCATCGAAATAACTTTTTTGGAAAACCATTCCTTGACCTTCTAATTTGTTAGCTTCCATATTAGGAGCCATCCAAACTTCAGTCATTTTTAATGGGAAAGGAATCTGTGCTGCTGATAATTCAACTTCTTTTGAAACTGATTTGATCTTTTTCAATTTTTTGGCAGCTGCTTTCATGCTTGTGGAAGCTGTAGTGGCCAAAACATAGTTTTCAATCAATTTATCAGCAGTTATATCTGCTTTTTTGATCTCTTTTGCTTCATTTCCAAATGGATCCAATAACTCAATTTTACCATCTTTGTCAAAAGGCTTTAATTTTTCGATGATATTTTCATTACCTACTACAATGATATTCATGTTTTTAGGTGTGAAATATTTTTGAGCCATTAATAAAATGTCCTCTTTAGTTACTGCTTCTAACTTTTTCAAATACGTTTGATAATAATCTGCAGGCAAATTATATTTTTTAGTATTTAAAGCAAAACGAGCAACTGTAGAAGGACTTTCTAACGAACGAGCGAAAGATCCTGCCATTGAACTTTTAGTTAAATTCAATTCCTCATCAGTAACATAACCTTCTGTGATTCTTTTTATCTCATAGATGATCTGCGTGATTGCGCTATCAGAAACTTCATTTCTAAAACTACCACTTGCAGAAAAAATGGAACCTAATTCATCAAAGTCAAGAGACGAACGACACCCGTAAGTATACGCTTTGTCCTCTCTTAAATTTTGCATTAAACGACTACCAAATGCACCACCACCCATAATGTTGTTCAAAACAGTTAAGGCTATTTGGTCTTGATCACCTGGTTTTGCATTAATAGGAAAATTAACACTGATAACAGATTGTACCGCACTTGGTTTTTTCGTAAAGTATACTTGGTTTCCACTTACTGGCTTTCCTTTTAGGTTGCCCAATTTGAAAGCAGCATCACCCGTCCAATTGCCAAAATATTTATTGGCCATTTTCTCAGCGTCAGCACGATTGATGTCACCAGTAATAACAAGGTAAGATCCTTTTGGACTGAAATTTTTCTTATACAATCCTTTAACATCCTCTAAAGTGATGTTTGCAAGAGTTTCCTCTGTCATCACTTCACTGTTTGGATGCCCTGCTTCAAAATTTATTTTAGCCGAAGCATTCTGCGCCATTCCGTCGGCACTTGAACGTATTGATTTCAATCCTGCTTCTGATTGCTTAACAATACGATCAAACTCTGATTTCGGGAAATTGGCGTTTAAAAGAACATCTTGCATTAAGTCTAAGCCTTTTTCCATGTGTTTCGTCAAAGAGGACATGAAAATTGCGCTTGAACTGGCAGACAATGAAGCACCAATGTAATCGATCTCCTTATCCAATTGGTCTTTATCACGCTTGTTAGTCCCAGACATAATTAATTGTCCAGTAATATCGCCCAAACCGGCTTTACTCCCTTCTGGACGAGGATCAGATCCGACAGTAAGGGAATAACTAACTCGAGGAATTTTATTGTTTTCTGATAAAATAACAGTCAAACCGTTACTTAGCGTAAACACTTCCGAATCTTTTATGTTGATTTTTGGTGCTGGTCCAGCTTTTGGTTTGATAGATCGATCTACTTGTGCGAAGAAGATTTGTGGCGCAAGTAATAAAAGTAATATGCTAATCTTTTTCATCTTTTTATTTCTCATTAGGTAAGTAATACAAGATCAATCTTTCGTCTTGCGTTAAATATTTTTTAGCAACACGTTGAATGTCTTCACGAGTCACTTTTTGGTATCCTGAAAGCAAAGTATTTACTCTGTTGGCAGAACCGTAGTAAACGAAATTATCCGCTAAGTTTTCTGATATACCGGCAATTGAACTGTTAGAGCTAACCACATCATTTTCAATTTTGTTTTGAATTTTCTCAAATTCTTCCTGAGTAATCAAATTCTCTTGTATCATTTGAATTTGTGCATCAAACTCAGCTCTCAAATCAGATAAATTTGCTTCTGGAGATGCTATAGCACCAAAAATCCCTAAACCAGCTGCTTCCATACCAAACGGAAAGCTAAATGCATTTACGGCTAATTGTTTTTTCTCAACAATTGCTTTGTTTAAACGAGAAGAGCTTCCTCCAGACAAAACTTCATTCAACATTTCTAAAGCATAGAAATCTGGATGCGTTTGATTTGGCATTTGGTAGGTAATAAATAAGGCAGGTAATTGAATGTTATCATAAACAGTGTCAACAACTTGCTTGCCAAGGCGACCTTCATAGTTTTTCGGACGGTCAATTAATGTTGGCTTCGCAGTATATTCAGCGATTAGTTTTTTCGCATCAGCATTTTTTGATCCAGAAAAATTCTTAGAATCAAATTTACTTTTTTCAATGCCGTATTTCCCTTTGAATTTAGAGTCGTCATAATTTACCCAATCTCTATAAAGGTTTATTGCTTGACCTTTTGGAATAGATCCAAAATATTTTTCAATCAATATTTTAGTTTCAGCAATGTTTAAATCACCTGCAATGGAAAGCGTGGCGTTGCTAGGAACATAAAACGTTTTGTAAAAATTAACGTAGTCATCTTCTTGTGCAGCGTCTAAATCTTCCATAGATCCAATTGGAACCCAATTGTATGGATAATCGGTAAACATTCTTTTGAAGGTTTCAGTTAAAAAACGACCATACGGTTGGTTATCAACTCTTTGTCTTTTTTCTTCTTTCACAACTTGACGTTGAGTTTCGATTCCAACGTTGTCCACTTTTGCATGTAACAAACGCTCGCTTTCTAACCACAAACCAAGCTCCAATTGATTGGAAGGTAACAACTCGAAGTAATAAGTTCTATCGTTTGAAGTATTGGCATTTAACGTACCGCCATTTTTTTCAACCAACTCACTGTATTCACCTCTTTTGATGTTAGCAGATCCTTCAAACAGTAAATGTTCAAAGAAATGTGCAAAGCCTGTACGGCCTACTTTTTCATTTTTAGATCCAACATGATATAGGATGGATACAGCAACGATTGGAGTTGAGTGATCTTCATGTAAAATTACGTGAAGTCCATTAGGTAAATCATACTCAACAAAATCAATCTTTTTTTGAGCGTAAGCTTGTGTTCCAATGAACAAAGCTGCACCCATATAAAGCAAATTTTTCATAGATGTTTTTTGTAATTGCCACAAAGATTAAAAGAATTTGGCAAATGACGGATTAAAAAAGGTGAAAGAGGTACAAACGGCTTGTGACAAATTTAAAAGGTAGAGATAGTAGGGGCTTTATCTTTTGGAACAATAATTGTATTTTCGCAAGGATGAAAATGTTGTTTACTTTATTTCTTTTGGTCAATTTTTCGGCTATCGGCCAAACCATACTCCCTTTTGTAGATTTTAACGATTTCTTTAGAGTATGGCAAGATGGTGCCTTTCGCCAAATTGAATTTCAGCCGATTATTGAATATAAAACGGCGGATGAATTTGTAGCCTACATAGATACACGAGGGAATCTTCGGATTTATGATGGTAAAAAAATTAAAGACCTGGCCAATACAAATATTGAATACCGACTTTCTGACCACTTTTTGACATGGAAAATTTCTACCACCCTAAATCTTTGGGATGCAGGTAAATTACAGACCCTTTCTTATAATGCTGATCAATATGAAGTAATGGACAGCATGGTTGTTTATCATGATCTGCGTTATAATAATGTTACCGTCTATGAAAAGGGAGTAAAAACTGTGGTATATCAGTCTACGGGCGAATTAGCGATGCCTCTGTCTATTGGAGATAATACCTTTGCTTATAAAGACAATGGTGACTTTTTCAAGGTATACTGGAAAGGACAATCCTATGATATAGATGTTTGGGTTGGAAAAATGGATTTTTCAGCCGGAGTGGATGTGGTGGCTTGGAATGATCCAAATACCAGAACTTTTGCCGTCTTTGAAAAAGGTTTGATTACCGATGTCGAAGATTTTTATGCAAAATCTTTTAAAGCGGGAAGAGGTTTTGTGGTTTATGAAGATTTAAATGGCAATCTAATCAAGTTTCAAAACGGGGTTAAAAAACAATTGTCAAAATTCAATGCGGATGTTTATTATGTGAAAGATGACATCGTTTGTTGGTCTGAGAACGGCTATTTTTATATGGAAAGTAAAGGAAAGAAATGGCAAATAAGCAACTTCCTCCCTCAAGATATCGTGATGAAAAATGATGTGTTGGTGTATAAAAACATAATGAATGGAGTGAGTGTTTCTCACAATGGTAAAATTGAAGATATCACCAACCAAATAGACGCAAGCTATGAAATTGTTGGTAGTTCAGTAATTGTTCGACTTTTTAATCGTTCTTTCATTGTTTGGAGTGAAGGTCGAAAATATGAACCATAAACGACTTTTTCACATCTATATACCTATATTTGTAGTCGCAAAATAAAAGTTTAAAATCAGAATTTTCCCTTATGAATAATTGGTTTACAGTACGTGTTAAATACACGAAACAACTTGAAAATGGCTCCTTCAAAAGAGTTTCTGAGCCTTATTTATTGGCTGCAATGTCTTTCACGGATGCTGAAGCAAGAATCTATGAGGAGTTGGGAACAATGATTAAGGGTGAATTTAATGTTGTGGGTATCGTACGTACTGAATTGCACGATGTATTTCATTACGATGACGCCGATGTTTGGTACAAGGTGAAAGCTATGTATGAGACAACGGATATTGATTCTGATAAAACGAAGAAGGTATCTCAAAACTTTTTACTTTCAGCAGCTTCAGTTAAAGAAGCGTACGATCGATTGCGCGAGAGTTTATCAACTTTAATGGTTGATTTTACCATTCCGGCTATTTCAGTGAGTCCAATTGTAGACGTTTTTCCTTTTAGTGAAGATTTAGATAAAGAATTAAGTCGCCGTCCGTTGGAGGAAATTGAAGAGGAAGTTCCTGTTTCAAAAACGCAAATTTATAGCGCTGCTGGCTCAGATATAGATGAAGAAGAGGAGATTGAAGAAGTAGCCAATGAAATTTCTGACGATTACTCCGAAGAAGGGGAATAAGTAGTAATGAGCGACGCTTTTCAAGAATTAAGAGATAATCATCATAATTTCGATAAAGGAAAGATGATTACTTATTCTAAAAATACTCCTTGGGACTTGTTTCAAGAGTGGTATCAAGAAGCTTTTTCGAATAATATTAAGGAGCCTAACGCATTCTCACTGAGTACCGTGGCTTCAAATGGAGCCCCTTCGTCCAGAATTTTGTATTTAAAAGAATTTCTCGACAATAAATTTATTTTTTATACCAACTACGAATCGCAAAAAGGTCGACAAATAGAAGGAAATCCAAGGGTTAGTTTATTGTTCTTTTGGCCTGAATTAGAGCGCCAAATTAGAATAGAGGGTTGGGCTAAAAAGGTAGATTTTGAAGTTTCTGAAGCTTATTTTAAGAGTCGACCTAGAGCTAGTCAAATTGGTGCTTGGGCAAGTCGCCAAAGTGAACTATTAGAAAACAGTCAAGATTTACTAGATAGAATAGCTCTTCTAGAGGCAAAATATCCAGACGATGTACCTTGTCCAAAAGACTGGGGTGGTTATTGCGTTGATGCCAACCTTATTGAGTTTTGGCAGGGTAGACCCTCAAGGTTACATGACCGTTTGGTCTTTTCTAAAGAAGAAAGTAATTGGTCTGTTTTTAGAAAGAATCCTTAAAGATGAGAGAGATTCTACCTTTGGTTCATACTTTTTCAAACGGTTTGCGTTTGGCTTATTTGCATTCTGATTCCATGGTAGCTCATTTGGGCGTTAGCGTTTTAGCCGGATCACGTTATGAACATGAGGGAGAAGAAGGATTGGCACATTTTTTAGAACACTGTATTTTTAAAGGTACTACAAATAGGCGTGCATTTCACGTATTGTCTCGGCTTGATTCGGTTGGAGGGGAGCTAAACGCTTACACTTCGAAAGAGGAAATGGTTGTGTATGCCTCATTTGTGAAAAATCATTTTCAGCGTGCGGCCGAACTATTGGCGGATATAGTTTTAAATAGCCATTTTCCTGAAAAAGAGATAGAAAAAGAAAAAGAGATTGTATTGGATGAGATCGATTCTTATTTAGACAGTCCGAGCGATAAAATTTTTGACGATTTTGAGGCTTTATTGTTTGAAAATCATCCACTTGGAATAAATATTTTAGGCACACCAGAATCTGTTTCATCATTTACGAAAGAAGATTTACAGCGCTATTTAAAACGACGTTTTGTGAGTGGCAATATGGTGGTATCCTTTGTGGGTGATTTACCATTTGATAAAGTTTGTTCCTCCATTGAAAAATATTTTCAAACTTGTTCAGTAGGAGAGACTCATGCTTTGGACAACCCTTTTCAGGAGCAATTGACCTTTTCTAAAGTTTCTAAAGAAGCGAACTATCAAGCGCATGCAGTATTGGGTGGTTATGCTCCAGGATATGACCACGTCGATAGAAAAGGAATCATGCTGCTTGCCAATATAATTGGTGGGCCGGCTTTAAATTCTAAATTGAATTTAAGTGTTCGTGAAAAATACGGCTATTCATATTCTATTGAAGCGAGTTATAATCCTTACAAAGAAACCGGGTTTTGGAATGTGTATTTTGGTACGGATCCCAAAAACCTGAAAAAAACGCTAAAGCTGGTTGAAAAAGAATTATTGTTGGCTTGCGATAAACCTTTAACGGAGAGCTATCTAAGAATGGCGAAAGAACAATATAAAGGACATTTGGCCCTCGGGCTAGAGTCCAATTCTGGATTAATGATGAGCCTTGGAAAAAGTATTTTGTTTTTTAATCAAATTGATACCTTGAAAGATATTACTGATGCCATGCAACGAATCACTGCTATTGAACTTCAAGACATCGCCCAAAACTATTTTAATCCGAAGGGTATTTCAAAATTAATATTTGAAATAGAAGAGTAATAGATTGTTTTCTAAGGAGTTAATTTTTTTTTTCTGATTGCGTGCCAACTTTTTAAAAAATTTATTCGTCTTCACGTCATAACACTAATTCACGTATTATGAAAAAGATCAATATTTACCAATCTATTTTTTTTAGCTTTTTTCTGTATTGCTCAACTTGTTTTGGCCAATCGTATCAAATTACGGACTTAATTGATACTACTTTTAACATGAACTGCGATTCAATTGTCAGTGCAGAAGTCTATTTTGGCGATGTAGGGCCCTCAAATGTTGAAATCAACCTGGGTTTGATGGCTGATATTTATGTTCCCGGACCTGTTCAAATGAATGTTTATTGGGGAGATGGAACCAGTA
>JAHKAT010000082.1 GCA_018825925.1 Bacteroidota bacterium
ATCAACAATAGCCAAGCTTTACAGGACTTTCACTTGTTTTTTGAGGGTGATTTAGCTTGGTCAAAAATTAACCCAGCATATATAGCGAATTCTAAAGTAAATGCCTCTTTATCAGTGCCGTTTTCCGATACACCGATTATTTTCTATACTATACATCAGGTTATTCTGTGGATGGAAAGTGTAATAGCAGGGGGGGAGATTCAAACGCCATTTGAATTTCCGAAGTATGATGAAATAATCGAAACAAACAATAGAACTGCAATCGCTGAATCTGAAATAGAAGTTGAAACAATACTTTCAGCAATACACAAAAATGCCTCGAACGAGGATAATATAGCCAGTTTATTAATTGATGAATTGGAACTATGTCGTCATCAATTCAATGAATTAAAAGGTGTAGAATTAGAATACTACATTGCTATCAGACGAGGGGATATAAATCCACAATTCAAAATCAATGTTTTATTTTATGATTTAGAAAGTCATATTGAATCACTACAAATAGCCATTAAGGCAGAACACAAAATGACTGCTATTCTTTGCGAATACTTTGATCTGACTGGCCTACACTATATTGATTACCCAAACAGGCTGAACGGTTTCGATACTTCTGAAATTATGATGTTATCTAACACCATGGTACTAGACAACGATCTACATCAAAAGATGTCAGATATCACAAATGATTTTTTCATGAAATCAATGTCCGGTGCAATACCAATTTATATGGCAATTCAAGACATTCAAGAAAAAATGCATGATCTATTTCAGGAATGTATGGATCGATTCTTAGAACATCTGGAAAATTGCGAACCAGGCAATAAAATCCTTTTGATTCATTCTCGTCTCAAGGATCTAAAACAGCGTGAACTAAAATTGAAAACGAATCTGATTGGAGAAAATAATAAAGAACTTGAAAACGGATATTCGAACCTATTCAAAGAATACCTTCAACTCGAAGCCGATTTCATCCGAGAAACGAATAACATTGAATTCATTCCAAACCATGCATTGACCAAACCCAAAACGGTTGCTATCGATAATTCAACAGTAACTTTTGGTTGTAAATTAGAAGACAGACAAATATTAATCAGTCTAATAAACACACTAACCAATAAAATCGACTTTCTAAATTCAGACCTTACTTCAGCAGAACAACTAGCTGACGTATTCATGGCAAAAGATTTATCCCAAGAACTACCACCTATTTACTTTGGATGCGAAACCACACAGTTGAGATACATTTTGGATAAGTTCATTCCTTTCTTTACCAGGCTGGCGTACAAAAACATCGAAGACTCAAAACTGTTTTACACCAAAAAAGGAACCTTAATAAAAGGTCAAAACCTATATGCAAGTAAAATAGATGCTCCGAAAGACTACCTTGAAATCGATAAAGCTTTCACTCTTATTCTGTGAATTTCATTGAGATGATTGAGAATACTCAATACCCTCTCAATATCTCTACTTTTCAGCATTTCACTTACCCCACATTTGCTTTATAATTTTAAACAAAGCAAAATGAATGTAATTACAATGGAAGCTGAAGCCTTCCAAAAAATCGTAGGCCACTTGGAGGCAATCACAACTAAGATGAATCAACAAAAAGACACCACCCCATTATCAGATGTGTGGATGGACAACCAAGACGTTTGTCAACTATTAAAAATCAGTAAAAGAACATTGCAACACTACCGAGATTCAGGGAAAATCCCTTTCTCTCAAAGAGGTGCTAAAATCTATTACAAGGCATCAGATATAGACGAGTTCTTAATTGAAACCTACAACGGTTTAAAAAAAAAGTAGTTAGACACATTGTCGTGCCGATTCAATTGTGTATTTGGACGGCACAAAACAACCAAGAAAATCTATTTCAATTCTTTTTGTTACTAAAGCTTTTCTATCCCAATGGCAAATCAAAATTTACCAAGATTGAAATGCAGGCGCTTTCACAAATATTGGGGTTCACAGACCGCCGATACCGTCAGATAAAAGAATATATCAAACGTCTGGAAGAATTGAAATGGATTCGAACAAATGGAAACACAGGTTTTTACTTGATCAAATCATTTGAAAATCTCAGACGTGAAAACGACTGGATTTCAAGAGCAAGTGTTGAATGTACACTGAAAGATTTAAAACAAATCTATGCATTCGTCGGTGGTGCAATCTTTGCCTACCAGTTTAAAGATTTTTGGAGGAAGACTAAGAAAGGGAAAAGCGTGCGAATAATGGGACGTGCCTATCATTTTCTCTTTCCTTCCTTCAACTATCATAAAAGCCCTGCCCCTATCGCCACAACAGGTATTGAACAATTGTACGGCATTCCAAAATCCAAAGTTTCCGAATTGAAAATACTTGCACAAAAAATGGGCTACCTCACTTTCCAACACGATTTTGAAATGACAAACTTTACAGAAAAAGACATAAACCTGATGGCTAAATACACGGACAGTCCCCAGAACTTTCGTCGAATAAACGAAAAATTCTATTTGCAGTTAATTGACTTAGTTTTACCCCTCATCTCCATAAAAAAGCGTCGCAATCTCGGAACATAAAGAATGGGATATAAAGAGAGAATCATTGTATTAAAAAGGAATAAAGAAACAACGTAAATAGATTACGTCCCAAAACTTTATACTTGCAAAATTCTTAAACAATTTTCTATTTTTACCATTCTATAAATCAGACTGAAAAATCAGCAAGCGCATTATGTCAGACGAACAAAAAAAACTACTCGAACAACAACTCTGGAACATCGCCAATACCCTACGAGGGAAAATGGATGCAGACGAATTTAGAGATTACATTCTAGGGTTTATCTTTTTCAAATACTTGAGCGAAAAGCAATACTTGCACGCCAACAATCTATTAATGGACGAACCCATTAAAGACTACAAGAAAGTAACCAAAAAAGAAACCTTAGATCATATTCGTGAAGATTCATTAGACGAATTGGGTTATTTCTTGTTGCCAGAGGAGTTGTTCTCTGCCTTGGCGCAAAAGGGAAGTTCCAAAGTAAAAGACCAAGAAAATTTCATCTTGGAAGACTTGACCAGTATTCTCAACAACATAGAGAAAACAACTTTAGGTACAGAAAGTGAAGATGATTTCAACAAGCTTTTCGAAGACCTTGATTTAAACTCAACAAAGCTTGGACGAACACCCGATGCACGTAACGAATTGATATCAAAAATTCTTACCCACCTCGACCAAATTGACTTCAAACTAGACGAAGTAGAAGCCGACGTGTTGGGTGATGCATACGAATACTTAATTGCCCAATTCGCATCAGGTGCCGGAAAGAAAGCAGGTGAATTCTACACGCCTCAGCAAGTTTCTAAGATTCTTGCAAAGATTGTTACCACAGGAAAAAAGAAGTTGAAAAGCGTATATGATCCCACTTGTGGGTCGGGTTCTTTGCTTTTACGTGTAGCTCGTGAAGTAGAAGTAGCTGAGTATTTTGGTCAAGAAATGAACCGAACCACCTACAACTTGGCACGTATGAACATGATTTTGCACAACGTGCATTATTCACGTTTTGATATACAGCAAGAAGATACCTTGGAAGAACCACGCCACCGCGACCAACAGTTTGAAGCCATTGTAGCCAATCCACCTTTTTCTGCTAAATGGAAAGGAAAGGACAATCCACTAAACGATACCGACGACCGTTTTTCGCAATACGGAAAACTAGCCCCAAGCAGCAAAGCCGATTTCGCCTTTGTGCAACACATGATTTATCACTTAGCAGATAACGGAACCATGGCTTGCGTATTACCACACGGTGTTTTGTTCCGTGGAGCAGCGGAAGGGCACATTCGTGAATACTTGATCAAAGAACTGAACTATCTGGATGCCGTCATCGGTTTACCAGCCAACATCTTCTACGGTACAAGTATCCCTACAAGCATTCTTGTCTTCAAGAAATGCCGAAAAGTAGACGATTCTGTTCTCTTCATTGATGCAAGCGCACACTTCGAAAAACAAGGCAACCAAAACGTGCTCACAGACGAACACGTAGAGAAAATCATTTCAACCTACCGAGATTTTAAAGAAGAAGAAAAATACAGCCATGTTGCTTCCTTAACGGAAATTGCTGAAAACGATTACAACCTCAACATCCCTCGTTATGTAGATACCTTTGAAGAAGAGGAGGTCATTGACTTGAACGAAGTAGCCCTTGAATTGAACACCGTAAAAGAAAAAATGCAAGAGGTGGATCTTACGTTAGCTGGTTTTTGCCAAGAGTTGAACATTGAAATGCCGATTTGATGATGGAGAAATTTGCACCTAAATTGAGATTCCCTGGGTTTACTGAAAATTGGATAAAAAAAACAATTCAAAACATTTCAACTAAAATTACAGATGGGACACACGACACGCCTAAACCTCAAAACAGTGGAATACCTTTTCTAACAGCGATTCATGTAAAAGATGGGCAGATTGATTTGGAAAATTGCTACTATTTGACAAAAGAAGATCATTTAAAAATATATTCTAGGTGTAATCCTGAATTAGGTGATTTATTGATGGTTAACATAGGTTCGGGAACTGCAACATCGGCAAGAGTGAATTTTAGAGAGCAAT
>JAHKAT010000083.1 GCA_018825925.1 Bacteroidota bacterium
AGGAGTTAGGACTTTTTGAGTGCAGAGTTTGGAGTTTAGAAGGTGGGAATTCAGAATTAAAAAGTAGTATGGCTTATCGGCAGTGGATGATTGGAGACATTTTTTTTCAGAATGGGTGGAGAATTTAATTGCTCGCTTTTATTTCTGCGCTTGAGTCTAAGTCTGAGCCAGAGCCAGAGTCAAAAATATAAATGATCTAGTTGCAATTCGCACAAAAAGACTTTCTTACATCTACATCTCTTAAAAGTTGAAAATTAGCGTTCAACCACTCACAATATCTTTCTGTATTTATTGTTTTCGCTTTTTCGTGGAGTTCGAAATAGATATCCTCTCCGATTGATTTACGATAATGCACACCTATTTCTAATAGCAAAAACAAACCATCTTCATTAATGGTGTTGTTTTTAAATCTTGGCAACAATGCATCTTTAGAGTAGGCAAACATACTCCAGTAATTAAAGAAAAGTGACATGTCTAAAATTTCATCCATTTTCTTAGACTTACTTTTTAAATAATCTGAAACTCTATCAAAGGATTCATTTATACCGCTGGTGTTATTCGTGTGATTGTAATAGTCCAAAAATGAAAGATACACATTCACTATCAATGATTTGTTTCCAATTTCTGTGATAAATGGCCTAAGTTTATCCGGATGTACCACATTGGAAAGGTTTTGAGCTGAAACATCCCATTCTTCCAATAGATCTCTTGCAATCAAAGTATACAGGTGCAATAGATTGGCCTTTGCCCTACCGTCCAATTGATCAATTTTTTTCTGCCAAGCGAATAATAAACGACAGCAAAAATTCAAATCATTCCAATACACTTCGGATAGCAATGCACTATAATTGGCAATCACTCGCTTTTCATTGAAAAAATATTCTTCAAAACCAGGGCTGAAGAGCAAGTCAATGGCTATTTCATCTTGCTTAGACATTTCAAAAAGTGCCTTGTTCACCAATTGATGATTTTTAAGAATTACACCCGTTCGAAAAGTCAATTCAGCTTGCTGCTTATTTTCGTTTAAGTTCTCTAACCTTCCGGTATAATAGAGTGTTGCTCTAGAACGTCGTTGCTGAAAAAGCAAATCTCCCCAGGGAAGAGGATCCATTTTAAACGCTATTCGTTGTTTAATACTGTCTTTTGAAAGAAGTAATAAATCCTCCCGCGCTTGCATAGCCATTTGGAAATCGAATAAATTCCAATTTTCTTTCGCCTCAATGTCTAATTTGGAGCTTTCAATACTTCTATACTTTTTCACAAACTCTAATATAAACTCGGCTCTTTTTTGATGTAATAATTCGTTTTTATTTAAGTCACCTTCTATTGAACTGTAGGATTCAATCTTAATTAAATGCACCTCATTGTTGTTTTTAATCAACTTCGGCAATGAATTGGGTTGCACAAGATTGGTTTTAAAATTAAAATCCAAAACTTCCGATGCGATGATTCCAGAATCCAATAAAAGCACTTTTGGCGGATCGAATAACACAGGCTTGAAAGGCAAAAGCTCTAGTGTTTTGGAAGTTATAGGACACGGTATGAAGTACTCACACATCTTGCCTTCCACAAGCAATAAAACCGAAAAAGATACTTCCTTTTTTTCAAGTGCAGCTGGTAAAGTTCCAATGGGAGTAATCACTCTGTATTCACTTTCGGCCCGATTATTTTTAAGGAGTTCGTCCCTATAAACTGGTTTCAATAAAACCCCATCATAAATTGGAGAAGAGTCTAGTCGACTAGGCGCACTGCACGAAAATTGATTTCTTTCAAGAACGTCCAAAACAATTCCATCCAAAGGGTGGACAAACAATTTATTGAACAAAGATTTATTAGGAAAACTTAAAATGACTTCTTGACCTTCCTTTGTATATCGATTACCTAGTGTAACCACCAAATTTGAAAAATCTTTGTATTTATCCGCACAATTTGAACTTGCTTTCTCAAGAGTAAATCCAGCTTTGTTCAATTGATTCTCAATTTCAATCACTTTCGAACCAAAAACTTGGGTCGCATAAATCACCCTACTTTTAGGGTGAATATCCAGATAAATCCCAGAATTTCCATAATCAGGGAAAATCATATTCGCATAATGAGGTGGGGAAGCTTTCCAAATTTCAAAGAGTTCTGTCGCGATCTTCAACATTTTCAAAGTATCAAAAGTTGGACCTATTTGCGGTTTCGTGAAAAGTATATTTTCACCAGTTATGCTGTACCTATCTCCACCTTGTATGGATTTCACCCTTAAATCTGGCGTTCTTAATTTAGATGAATTTTGAAAATGACTTAAAGTCGTATTTGAAATCATATAGGTAGTTTGCATTTCTGCAGCCGATTTCAATATTCTACTTAATCCAAGAGGTTCAATTCCTTTGGACACCCTTAATTCATTCACCAGTTTGTGAACTTCATTTCCAATAAAATCCTTTTGATTTGGCGCAAGATTGACTTGAGCAAAAAGCCCTGTCGATCCAAAAAACAGGATAGAAATACAGATGAATAGTTTCAAAAATATAAAGTTATCTCTCACATTCTTAAAACGTAAAAGTTGTTGTTATGTTTTAATCAACACACACTGTTCAACCACTTTAACTTGGTTACTATGAAGCAAATTGAGGTGACTTATACCAAGACTATTCTACCGTAACCGATTTCGCCAAGTTTCTTGGTTGATCGACATTACATCCGCGCATAACGGCTATATGGTACGACAATAACTGGAAAGGAACTGTGGCCAACAAAGGCACTAAGTGTTCGTCTGTTGCAGGAATTTCAATCACGGCATCCGCCATATTTTTCACCTGTTGATCACCCTCCGTTACGATAGCAATAATTTTACCTTTTCTTGCTTTCACCTCTTGAATATTCGAAACCACTTTTTCATAAGAAGTTCCTGCAGTGGCAACCACAAAAACTGGCATTTCCTCATCGATTAATGCAATCGGTCCATGCTTCATTTCCGCTGCTGGATATCCTTCTGCATGGATGTATGAAATTTCTTTTAATTTCAGGGCTCCTTCAAGTGCAACAGGGAATGAACTTCCGCGTCCTAAGTACAAGGCGTTAGTGGCATCTTTGTATTGCAAGGCAATCTCTTTAATTTTATCATTGGCCAACAAAACTTCCGAAACTTTAGCAGGAATCGCTTCCAGTTCGGTCAACATGGAGTGAAATTTCGTCTCGGTAATCGTTCCTTTTTTATGTGCTATTGCCAAAGCCATCAAGGTAAGCACTGTTACTTGAGCAGTAAATGCTTTTGTACTTGCAACACCAATTTCTGGTCCAGCATGAGTATACGAACCGGCGTGTGTAATTCTTGAGATAGACGATCCAACCACGTTACAAACACCTAAAATAGTTGCCCCTTTAGATTTTGCTAGCTCCAAGGCGGCCAAAGTATCCGCTGTTTCACCCGATTGCGAAACGGCAATAACTATATCGCCTTCGTTGATTACCGGGTTTCTATATCTAAATTCCGACGCATATTCCACTTCTACGTTAATGCGCGCAAGGTCTTCAAACAAGTATTCACCAACCAAGCAAGCATGCCAAGAGGTTCCACAAGCTACCATCACGATACGTTGTGCATTGACGATTTTTTGTTCAAACTCTTTGATGCCTCCTAACTCAACCCAGCCTTCTTTTGCATTTAAACGACCTCTAAAACAATCGTAAATAGAACGTGGTTGCTCGTGAATTTCTTTCAACATGAAATGCTCGTATCCGCCTTTTTCCAAAGCTTCCAATTTCATTTCAAGTTCTTGTATATAAGGTGTTTTTTCTTCGTCCTGAATATTCCACAAGCGGAAACCTTCATTCAAATCAACCACTGCAATTTCTTCATCTTCTAGGTAAACTACTCGATTGGTGTACTCAATGATAGGCGTAGCATCAGAAGCAAGATAAAAATCTCCTTCTTTTCCAATACCTACAACTAAAGGAGATGATTTTCGAGCAGCCACCAATGTATTAGGAGCGTTTTTAGACAAAACAACAATCGCGTATGCACCAGTCACATTTAGCAATGCTAGACGCACAGCTTCCGCCAATTTAACTCCCTCTTTTTTCTGAATATCTTCAATTAAATGAACCAATACCTCCGTATCCGTGTCACTTTTAAAAACAAAACCACGTGATTTTAATTCCTCTTTTAAAACATCGTAGTTTTCTATAATACCATTGTGGATGATTGCAATTTCCTCACTTTCAGAATAATGTGGATGCGCGTTTTTATCGTTCGGTTCACCGTGAGTAGCCCATCGCGTGTGTGCAATTCCAGCATAACCACTCACATCCTTGCCTACAGTAAAAGCCTCTAAATTAGCTACTTTACCTTGTTTTTTGTACAAATTCAAATTTCCATTCGAAAGCAAGGCAACACCAGCACTGTCATATCCACGATATTCCAATCGCTGAAGTCCTTTAATCAAAATTGGGTACGCTTCTTTTTTTCCGATATACGCTACGATTCCACACATAACTAAAACTCTGTATAAATAAGGGTTAATTTTGGTTGCAGTTTATTAGTAGTCTGCTGACCATTAAAAATTATTCGATCTGCCGAGGAGATAAACTGCTTCGGCGCAATGTACAAATCGGTGTTCACTATTCGTCCAGCCACAATCTGTTGAACAAAATTTCGAACATCGATGATAAATCCTTTTCTGAAATCAGAATAAACCCCAAAATTCAACAAAGACAAACCTTCTTCACTCAAATTAGCGGCTAAAGTAACATCCGATCCCTGATTATATGCAGAGGCCAATTGATATTGAACGGGTAGAAATAATTCTGCTTTATGAATAATCGTGTTTTTCGGTAAATCCGTTATCGACTTTAAGCGAACAACCGCTCTGGCTCCATACGCTTGCGCATAAAACTCAGTTTGTCCGAGTTGATTCGAGTTAATAACTTGTTCCACCTTAGTGCCACTTCGGTCAATTTCCACACGATTAAATCGCTGAGAACTACTATTGATTCTAAAAGAGTACTGTTTTTTATCTAAAATATTTTCATTGGGAGATGGACGTCTAACACGATAATAGATCG
>JAHKAT010000084.1 GCA_018825925.1 Bacteroidota bacterium
GCAAGTACACTTTATCAAAACCTAATTTCTCCATTTCAGCCTTGGTGTATTGCACCGCTTTCTCAGCATTTGCAGAACCTGATAAACGCGCTCCAATATCATTCGAAAGATGGTCTAACCATGCGTATGATTTCGAGTTGGTTAAAGCTTGTTTATAGATTTGTTTTAATACTTGCTCGTCTGTTTTTTGAGCAGAAAGCGAACTAGTTCCTAACAGAAATAATGCGACTACCGTTATTTTTTTCATTGGTTATATAATTTAGTTTATTCTGATTTCATGACTGGTGTTCGGGCTCCTATACCATTATTATTAAACGCTTCTATTTGGAAATAATAAGCATCAGACCTGTCTAGTGCATTAAAATAATATTCGTTTTTCCCGTAAACCATAATTGCACCGTACATTTTATCGGGAGATTTACCAAAGTAAATAACGTAACCGTCAGCAGAGGGTTCCTTTTGCCACTTAAACCAAACATTGCGGCGTTCTCCTTTCACTTTTGGTGCAGAACGTAAAGGAACAAAATTATTTACAGATTTCGGAATTTCTCCATTCCCTTTTCCAAAAGCTCTAAAACCAGACAAAGCAAATTTACCGGTTGGCATTCCCATATTTACAATTTTTAAATAACGAGCTTGAGCTGGCTTTTTTAATTCGATATAATCATGAGGAACATCCTTATCATTCTTACTTTTATCAATAAGCACTTTCCAATCTTTGTTATTATCTGATGCGTATATAATGTACTTATGACCAACAGTTGTTTCTGGTTTCCCCATTAAAGTAACGTCTTGATCAGCAAAGTTGATTTGTATTGCATTAATGGTACTTTTTTCACCCAAATCAGTAGAAAGCCACTCGCCTTTGTCAGCACTTTTTGCAGACCAGTAGGTTTTGATATCTTCATTCACCGCATTATTAGCTTGAAAACCTCCAAGCGTTGACGAAACTTGGACTGCTTTGTTATAGTTCAATAGCATCCAGCCCGTAAAGTTTTCATCTAGATGATTCTTTTTCTCTGATGGTAAGTAGGTTGGGTAATCTCCGTATGCCGTATTCGAATACAATATATCATCTTTATCAAAGCCAGCAGGCCAGATTCCGATGCGTCTTTCAAAATTATTTTTTGTTCCAATAACAATTGTCGAAACATGCCAGTAATCTTCATTACTATCTTGGTACGTTGCACCATGTCCTGCACCCCTAGCAAAACCACCTGGTTTATAAGAGAATGGATTGTGAGATTGATATGTAAAAGGTCCTAGTGGTTTGTCGCCAACATATACGCCGTCTCCATAACCGCTAAACTCTGTTCCAGGTCCGCCATATTGCAAATAATATTTATTATTGTATTTGGTCATGAATGCACCTTCCATAAAAGGTTGCATGAAGGTGTTGTCGTTGTTTTCACCAAAGCGTTCCCAGCCATGTTCATCATCGTTCAATGCAATTAAAGGCACACGATCTCCCTCGGGTTGAAAAGTTTTTCTATTCAATTTTACACCGTATAATGGATACATATTGCTCGAACCGTAATATTCATAAAGTTCGTCTTTATCTTCATCCCAAAAAATAGCTGGATCCCAAGCTGCCGCTTCAGATTTATGAACTAATTCTTTCCAATCGTCTGTCGATGGATTTTCACTCATCCAGATTGGAAATTCCTTCCCGTGTGTCGAACCTACAACAAGCAAAGTATCGTTGACAAATGAAAGCGATGGTGCACACAATTCGTCATAGACATCGTGCTCTGGTCTCAGGAATTTTCGAGAAATAAATTTCCAATCAGACATGTCTTTACTGTGCCAATATCCCCACTGATTGGTTGAAAAAAGATAATATTCCCCTTTAAAATAGGTAATTACAGGATCTGCTGTGGCTCTATGTTTTCCTTGAGTAACAAAATCTGGAATGGGACAGTAACCATAATCTAGATTTATGGGATTACAATACGTTTTGTTTTGTGCAGTTGCCTCAGTTGAGATAAAACTCAGACCGATCATTAATAAACTGCTAATCATTTTATTTTTATACATCATCATTTGTATTTTAATGTTTGTTTATTCGATATAAAAAAAGCCTGCAAGAACACGCGAACTTGCAGGCTTTTAAGGCTATTTTTCGAAAATTATTCTAAGCCGTACATTTTGCATTACTTTAGAAAATTTTCAAATATTAGTCTATAATTTGGAAACTAATTGCTGTTCCTCCTCCTGCTGCCAAATTTAATTTTAACTTCGATTTACTTGTAACTGTAAGTGTAGTGATTTTATAAGCGATTGGATTCGCTTTCCAATCAGCGTCTTTTGCATCAGCGTAAATAGTTGCTTTGTATTTTTTCCCTTTCGTCAAAAATTCCAAACTAACAGTGGTGTTTCTAGCATTTTCATCTGTGATTGCACCTAGGAACCAGTCTTCAGAACCTTTTGCTTTTCTCACTACCGTTAAATAATCTCCTGGTTCTGCTTCTAGATATTTACTATCATCCCAATCAACAGCTACGTCTTTTATAAATTGAAAGGCATCGCTATATTTCTCGTAATTTTCAGGTAAATCAGCTGCCATTTGCAAGGGAGAATACATTGTAACGTACAATGCCAACTGCTTGGCTAAAGTAGTATGAACTTGCTCCGTTTTCGATTTATCGTAATGACTCATTTTTATTTCGAATATTCCCGGAGTGTAATCCATAGGACCTCCTAATAAGCGAGTAAATGGTAAAATAGTCTCGTGCATAGGCGCATTACCGTTGCTCCAAGCGTTGAATTCATTTCCACGAGCAGCTTCTGCGGCAATAAAATTGGGATAAGTTCTGCTATAGCCTGTAGGTCTAGTCGACTCATGAGAATTGACCATTAACTTGTAATCTGCTGCTCGTCTTGCAACAAAATTAAAGTGATTCACCATACTTTGTCCGTCATGGAATTCACCACGAGGAATAATTTTCCCTACGTATCCTGTTTTGGTTGCTGGATAACCGTATTTCACCATATTTTCGAAATTTCGATCTAAATGACGTTCAAAATTAGATACAGATCCTGAAGTTTCATTGTGCATGATCATTTTCACATTTTTTGATTTTGCGTAAGCAGAAACTGCGGCAATATCAAAGTCAGGATACGGACTAACAAAGTCAAAAACTTCTTCTTTCCAATTTCCAAACCAGTCCTCCCAACCTACATTCCATCCTTCTACTAGTACACCATCAAAACCATGTTTAGCAGCAAAATCAATGTATCTCTTGGTATTCTCGGTAGTTGCTCCGTGTTTTCCTGACGGAATCAAATCTTGTGTTAATGAGTTTTGAGCATTTTGCGAACCAGCGAAATCCCAAGTTGATTTCCCCACATGCATTTCCCACCATATTCCAACATATTTCATCGGTTTGATCCATGAAGTATCTTCGATTTTTGAAGGATCGTTTAAGTTTAAAATCATCTTAGAACCTACAATATCTCTGGCATCATCACTAATCATTATTGTTCTCCAGGGCGATACGCATGGCGCCTGTAAATAGGCTTTATCTCCTATCGCATTGGGAACCAACTGTGCTGTAAAATCAAAATTCTTTACATCAACATTAAGATGCATCACCGGATAATTAACGACCGCTGCTTCAAAAATATTCACATACAAACCCGCATCTGATTTCACCATTAACGGCGATTGTACAATATATTTTCCGGGAATCGATTTAACTCCAATTCCGTTGTTCATATCTATTTTCGAATTATCAATCTCTGATAATTTGGTTTCATTGTACTCGTATTCATTACTATCAAAATCACCAGGAAGCCAGAATGCTTTGTAGTTTTCAGTTAAGTTGAATTGCGAAACTTCATCAGAAATGATAAAATAGTTCAGTTCTTTCTGTTTTGGAAAATCATATCTAAAAGCAATTCCCTCATCAAAAACTCTGAAGAAAATAGTCATTTTGATATTTGATTCTTTCTGTATCAAAGATACTTTTACTTCGTTGTAATGATTTACAATACTAGCTTGTTCACCAAGCACGGGTTTCCAACTTTCATTGAAGCTAGAATTCTCCACTTTTTCAGTTGTAAAGTCAGTAGTAAGCGCCGCTTTATCTTTCAAAGTAAATCCCATCGCGCTCTTTTCAACCACCGTGTTCTTGTTGTATTTTACAGAATAGGTAGGCTGGCCAATAGCACTAAGTTTAAAATTGACCTCAATTTTTTTTGAAGGAGATACGGCAGTTTGCGCTCCTATGTAACTCGAATAAAAAAGTACTAGGGCTACTAATAGATGTTTCATATTTCTAGGTATTTATTTGCTGTTTCTAAAGTAAAGATTCTAAATTCGATTAAGATATTGCAGTTATAAAAAAACCTTCGGAGACTAGGCCGAAGGGTAACAAAGTTGCAATAAAAACCAAATTATTTATCCAAAAGGAAGTCAACTTTATTTGCTGTATCTGAATTAGTTCCAATAAACACTTCAAATTGGCCAGCTTCAGCATCGTAGTTCAAGTCTGAATTATAGAATTTTAAATCTTCAATTGTGATTTCGAAAGTCACTGTTTGCTTTTCTCCTTTTTTCAAGAATATTTTTTGGAAACCTTTTAGTTCTTTCACAGGTCGCGTTACTGATCCTACAACATCTCTAATGTATAATTGAACAATTTCTTTACCGTCATAATTTCCTGTATTCGTAACTTCTACGCTCGCTTTGATCGTTTGGTTAGCGGTCATTTTAGTATTTGACAATTTTAAATTAGCATACTCAAAAGAGGTATAACTCAATCCAAAACCGAACGGGAATAATGGTTCGTTTCTCTCATCGATGTAGTTTGATTTGAATTTTTCAAACTTTCCTTCTGAGTTTCCTAATGGTCTACCTGTATTTTTTTGATTGTAATAAATAGGCACCTGCCCTACACTTCTAGGAAAAGTTGTCGTTAATTTTCCTGAC